>CAZPXI010000116.1:0-2039 GCA_964590715.1 uncultured Desulfobulbus sp. | reverse complement strand
CCAACCCTTCAAAGGATGGGTCATCCAGACCTGATTTTAACCATCCTGCAACACAGTGTCAACATCCTCACTGCTCACTTGATCAGTAATCAACACTTTGCCGACAGACTCAGGAAGGACAAAAAACACCTTACCCCCAATGGTTTTTTTATCCGCCTTCAAAAACTGTTTAATTACAGCTTGATCAAGTGCAGGCGGAATCGTCACCGGCAGGCCGTATTCTTCAAGAAGCCTGTGAATACGGGTAGCCTCCTCTTTGGAGAGATGCCCGCCCAATACAGCTAAATCGGCAGCCGCCCGCATACCGATCCCGATTGCCAACCCGTGAATCAGGGAAAAGTCAGAGGCCGCCTCAACCGCATGGCCGATGGTGTGGCCGAAATTGAGGATTCGCCGCAGGCCGCCCTCCCGTTCATCCTCCTCAACCACCTGAGCCTTGATTTCACAGCAGCGGGCAATCAGGGGAATAAGCGCCTCTTCCTTTAACGCCAGAATATCTTCCCGCTGCCGGCCGAGAAAATCAAAAAACTCAGCATCCCAGATCACACCGTATTTGATAACCTCGGCCAGACCGCCAAGGATCTCTTCTTCAGGCAAAGTTTTCAGGACGTCAGGGTCAATATACACCACCTTGGGCTGGTAAAAGGTGCCGACCAGATTTTTCCCTTCAGGTATGTCAACCCCGGTCTTGCCCCCTACTGAACTGTCCACCTGAGAAAGCAGGGTAGTCGGAATCTGAATAAAGGGGATGCCACGCATGTAAATGGAGGCGAGAAAACCGGCCATATCGCCGCTCACTCCGCCGCCCAAGGCTATCAATGCATCACCTCGATCAAATCCGTGCCTGGCCAGTTCACTGGCAAGAGTTGCTATGGTCTGCAGGTTCTTGCTCGCCTCTCCCCTCGGGAAGGTGATCAGTTCTGCATCAACGCCTGCATCTGCAAGGGACTGCAATACAGTCTCTCCATAAAGCTCGGCGACATGATCATCACTGATGATTCCGTAGCGCTTACCGATCTTTCGAGTTGCAATATCAGCACCAATCAAAGGGAGCGATCCCGGCTGGATCAAGATAGGATAACTACGTTCACCAAGGCCGACGGACAGTATTCTTTCATTTTTCATTTATTTCTGACTCTACACGTTTACCAAATGGTTTCTACGTGTCTATAGGACTGAATTTTTCTATCCTTTGTCACAACAGGTAATCCCATTGTCAATGCAGTAGCGACAATCATGCGGTCTGCAGGATCGGCATGAAATTCTCCAGGCAGCTCAACTGATCGCAAAAGAATGGTATTATCCATCGGCACGAATTGAACAAAAGACAGGCCTTCTGTTTTTCGTATCCAGTCTCGGACGTTGATGGAGAGCTCAAGTCTTTTCTTTTCAACCAACATCGCGATTTCCCAGGTACTGATCGAAGAGAGTACAAGGGAAGATTCAGCCACTGCCTGTTCAATACTCCGCATGGCATATTTAGATAATTTTTCCTTATTACTCAGCCACCAGATCCACACATGAGTATCAAGTACAATCATTTCAAGACATCCCACTCATCTTCGGCAACCGGCTCACAGGGATCATCAAATTTTTTCACCGTTCCTTCCAATTCTTTCAGGACATCTGCCAGCCGTCTACTATAGGGTACAATCTTCAGCACAGGTTTTGAATACTCGGTTATAATCAACTCCCGACCGTCTTCCTGTACTTGTCTGAAGTATTTTAAAGCCTGAGGTTTAAATCGAGATTTAGACACAATCTTCTCCATGGGGATCACCGTATTAAAAAATTTCACGATTTAATGACCATAAAGAGTGGTCATATTTTATGATAACCAGAGAGTGGGACTGCGTCAAGATGAAAAAAAAAGGAGATACCCGAAGGCATCTCCTTATAAACAGCGGTGTAAAATACAGTCTTTTACATGGAATCGCCTGAAGCGGCACCCTGCATCTTGACCTCGACTTTCTCGGTCAGGCTTGCATAGTACTTCTTGAGGTGATCCAGAACCTCGTCACGACCAAAATGATCGACGA
>CAZPXI010000115.1:5871-7695 GCA_964590715.1 uncultured Desulfobulbus sp. | reverse complement strand
CCCTGAAGATCGCGGCGGTCATCAAGACCGGTGAAGTGGAAAACTATGGTTTTGCGGTGAAAAAGGGCAATACAAAGGTCCTGGATCTGCTCAACAAGGGTATTGCCGCAGTTAAGGCCAAAGGTATTGACCAAGAGCTCAAGAAAAAGTGGATTGGTCAGTAAACCTGCATCCTGTGGGTTCTAGTTCGGGCAGCCGACCAGCTGCCCGATTTTTTTATTTGCCCTGTCGGTTGAGAAAAAAAGATGTCTGAGCTGCAAAAAAAAATTGATATTGGTGACGGGGCCGCAATTCCCGATCCAAAAGACAAAGGGTTGTTGTCCGCCTGGTGGATCGCCCTTATCGGCACGATCAGCCTGCTGGTTCTCCTGCCGATGATCAAGCCGGACCCCTACGGCAAGGTTCTGCAGTTTGTTCCCGACGGTATCCTGGTGACCTTTGAGGTGACCATCCTCTCTATAGCGCTGGCTCTGGTGATCGGACTGATAACAGGGCTGGGCAGGATTTCAAGCAACCGGTTTTTCAATCTGGCCGCTTCCCTCTATGTTGAGATTGTCCGCGGTATCCCGCTGCTGGTGCAGTTGTTTTATATCTACTTTGCCCTGGGCCGCTTTGTCCGGGTTCCGGATATTGTTGCGGCGGTTATTGCCATGTCGTTCTGTTATGGGGCCTACATGGGAGAGGTCTTTCGGGCTGGAATAAAATCCATTGATTTCGGCCAGACCGAGGCCTCGCTGTCCCTGGGCTTTAACCAGCGCCAGACCATGACCTATGTGATTCTGCCCCAGGCCTGGCGGACTATCCTGCCGCCGGTGGGCAACGAGTTTATCGCCTTGCTCAAGGATACCTCACTGGTTTCCATCCTGGCGGTTTCCGATATTCTCCGTCGCGGGCGGGAATATGCCTCCGAGAGTTTCAATTATTTTGAAACCTACACCATGATCGCCCTGATCTATCTGTTGATTACCCTGCTTCTCTCTAAATTGATCTCCAACATGGAACACCGTCTCAGTTATTATGAACGCCGCTGATCCGATTATTCAAATACAGAACATCAACAAGTACTTTGGTAGCTTTAAGGCCCTTGATCAAGTCAGTCTTGATGTGACCCTCGGGGAGAAAGTAGTTGTGCTCGGCCCTTCGGGTTCCGGCAAGTCCACTCTCCTGCGGGCAATCAACAAACTGGAGACCATCAGCTCCGGCTCAATTATTGTTGACGGCCATGATCTGTATGATCCTGCTGAGGATATCAACCGGATCCGCATGGAGCTGGGCATGGTTTTCCAGAGTTTTAACCTGTTCAGGCACAAGACCGTGCTGGAAAATCTGACCCTGGCTCCGATCAAACTCAAAAAAATGCCGAAGGCTGAGGCCGATCAGCTGGCCCTCCGCCTGCTGGACAAGGTCGGAATCAGGGATCGGGCCGATCATTATCCGCTGCAGCTCTCCGGCGGCCAGCAGCAACGGGTCGCCATTGCCCGGGCCCTGGCCATGGAACCGAAGATCATGCTGTTTGATGAACCGACCTCGGCTCTGGATCCGGAGATGATCGGCGAGGTGCTTGAGGTCATGGTTACCCTGGCCCGTGAAGGCATGACCATGGTGGTGGTTACCCATGAGATGGGTTTTGCCCGTGAGGTTGCCGATCAGGTGGTCTTCATGGATGAGGGCGCCATTGTCGAGATGGCGGCGCCGGATATCTTTTTTGACAATCCGAAGCATGACCGGACCAAGCTCTTCTTAGAGCAGATTCTCTAATTTCCCACCCGCAACCTGTTATGACTGCTGTCGACCGGATTTTCATCAACCCCGGCTGTTCCATTT
>CAZPXI010000115.1:2429-5771 GCA_964590715.1 uncultured Desulfobulbus sp. | reverse complement strand
CAACCTGTTATGACTGCTGTCGACCGGATTTTCATCAACCCCGGCTGTTCCATTTCATCTTCCGAGCTTTCTTTTTCCTTCTCCCGCAGCAGCGGGCCGGGAGGGCAGAACGTCAACAAGGTCAACACCCGGGTCACCCTCTCCTTTGATGTGGCCAATTCTCCCTGTCTCAATGACCGGCAAAAGGCGATGATTCGCCGTCGTCTTGCCACCCGGATTAACAAAAACGGGGTGTTGCGGATTGCAGCTGATTCCTGTCGGACCCAGCAGGGGAACAGGGTAGAGGTCATGCGCCGATTTGTTGATCTGTTGCGCCGGGCCCTGCATGAGCAACGGCCGCGTAAGAAGACAAAAGTGTCGAGGCGGGCAAAAGAACGACGGCTGTCGGCAAAAAAAAATCGTGGCAGCTTAAAGAAGATGCGTAGCAGAAAGGTTTCCGATCACGAATAATTTCTTTCAGGTAACCTGCAGGTCTTTGTCTTCAACCGCCATAAAATTCAAGGTGGTATGAACGGTGAACAGAGGGAAGAGCAGGGCCATGAACAGGATGTTGATGATCGGGATCAGGGTGATCAGGGCAGGCAGGAGCCCAAGACGAAAGGCTCGGTTCCGGTGTTCATTGAGCCAGGAGATTTTTTTGCCCAGGCTCCAGCGTCGGTTTGAGGTTGGATAATCAACAAACATCAGGGCCGAGTAAAAGGTATACAGCACAAAGACCAGGCCCTGGCCGATGACCGGAATGAAGTTAACCACAAGAGCAACGACGGTGACCACCAGTCCGAGCAGTCCGATCTTACACCCCTCGATCAGATCTGTTACAATGCCCCGCAGAGAGAGTCCCTGCTCCGCAGTCAGAACGCCGCCCCGGTATTTCTTTTCCGTGGCTGTGGAGAGAAAGACATAGCCGGGACAGGTCAGGCAGTAGGCGGTCAGGAAGGCCAGGTAAAAAGCGACAACCCTGGAGAGGGCCAGAAAAAGATATTTTAATACCAGCCAACCCTTGATCACCAGCCATCCCCACCAGCCGCTTGTCTCCGGCGCCTGATTGAAAAAACTCCCGGTCCAGCCGTCGACCAGATGGATGGCCTCAAGGTAGCCAAGCCAGGTCAGTCCTCCGGTCAGCACCACCAGCAGAACACTCCAGCCCAGCAGTAGCGGGCTTTTTAGAAGAAAGGCCAGGGAGTGGTGGAGGGAGATCCAATGGACACGGTCTGGAGACTGGATTGCGGCGGGTGATGTCATTTTTTCGGTATGATTTTTATGTTGGATGCACGTCCTGCAACAGGATTACGGCGACGGGTATACAATCTTGGCGGCAGCGTAAACCGTAAACTGCAAACCGTCAACCTTTGCAAGAGCAAGAGATGTGCGGTTTCTGCGCTGACAGGGAGCCTGAAGTCGATCCGATTGAAGAATCGGACACGTCCTTTTAGTCCTTCATTTTTTCAAAGGCCCGGTCCAGTTTATACTTACGGGAGGTGAGGTAGGCCTCCATGTCCCGGATGCGGTTCTCCATGGACGAGAAGCGGTGGCGAATACTGCCCATGGTGTCGCGCGGTGACCGGTGCATGGATTGCCAGAGCTTTTTTTCCTCTTCATCACGATCAATTTCTTCGGGCTTGTCCTTGAGGAAAAACATGGCCACACCATAGACGACTATGGTCGGCAGGGTGAACATGAACAGGGAAACCAGAACCAGCAGCCGGACGGCCAGCCGGCTGATTCCGAAATAATCGGCAACACCGGCACAGACCCCGCCCAGGATCCGATGCTGTTTATCTCTGTACAGTGTGTTGTGGGTTCTACTCATTGTGTGCTCCTCCAATTCGGGTGGTGCTCATCCAGAATTGTTTCCAGGGTGTTGATTCGTTCTTCCATGGCGGCCGAATTCTTCCAGAGTTTTTCAAGCGTTGTCTCATCCTCCGCAGACAGGCCGCGCAGCTCCTTCATCTTGGTCAGGTAATGCAGCAGCAGCCAGACCGGCAGGACCACCATCATAAAGACTATGGCGAGTGCGGTCAGCATTCCAAAAACGGTTGTGGTCATCATTGCTCCATTATGGTCAAGGCACGGGACAAAGGCTTACGCCTGTTTTTCCTGCATGCGTTTTTTCAGGTCGGCCAGCTCCTGCTCGATACCCTCGTCTGCGGCCAGATCGGCAAATTCCTCATCCAGGGACCGGTCACGGCCGAGATCATACGCTTCAACCCGCCCTTCCAGGGTGTCCATCTTGCGCTCAAGATGTTCAAAGTTGGCCATGGCCTCCTCAACCCGGCGGTCGCTCAGGCTGTCGCGGGTTCTGATCCGGCTTTGTGCGGTGGCGCCGCGCATGAGCAGAGCCTTTTTTCTGGCCTTGGCCTCGTTCAGCTTGGCCTGCAGCCGGGCAATATCATCACTGAGCTGCTCCCGTTGTTCATCGATAAAGACGGCGTCCTGCTCCAGTCTGTCGATCACCTTCTGCAGGGCTGATTTTTCGGCCAGGGCGGCCCGGGCAAGATCTTCCCGGCCCTTGCCGATGGCAAGCTCGGCCCGGGACTCCCACTCGGCCAGTTCCTCCCGCAACCGGCTCAGTCGCCGTTTCAGGGTCTTCTGGTCGGCAATGGTTCGGGCCGCATTGGTCCGCACCTCGACCAGAGTGTCTTCCATCTCCTGGATCACCAGTCGAATGATTTTTTCCGGATTTTCAGCCCGTTCGAGCAGGGCGTTAATATTTGAATTAACGATGTCGTTGAACCTTGAAAAGATACCCATGATGCCGCTCCTGTGGTTATGGGATGTGTTGTTGTTTACTTCCTCTAATCCAGGATCCGTGCCGGTTTGTCATTTTTGCATATCTGTCTGAACTCACGGGTTTTTCTTGGGCGAGCCCGTTGTGGTGGATAGTTATTTTTTACCAACTTATGGTTCGTTTCACCATTTTATGGTAGTTTATACCTATGTATTCGACTGGAAATCCAATAATCGGTCAGTCGCCGGCTTTTCTTGCGGTGCTTGAGCATGTCTCCAGAGCGGCGGATCTCGATCGGCCGGTTCTGATCATAGGTGAACGGGGTACGGGCAAGGAGCTGATTGCCGACCGCTTCCATTACCTTTCCGGCCGTTGGGAAGAACCGTTTCTCAAGGTCAACTGTGCTACCCTTGCAGAACCCCTGCTGGATTCGGAGTTGTTCGGTCATGAGGCCGGGGCGTATACCGGGGCCATTCATCGCCATCCCGGTCGTTTTGAGCGGGCGGGCAGAGGGACGCTGTTTCTCGATGAAATCGGCTCCATGTCGGGTCGGCTCCAGGAAAAGCTGTTGCGGGTGATTGAATACGGGGAGTATGAACGGCTCGGCGGCAGTA
>CAZPXI010000115.1:0-2329 GCA_964590715.1 uncultured Desulfobulbus sp. | reverse complement strand
CCATTATTTCAGTGCGTTCTTCAAGAATATCCTGTTTTTCGCCCGGATACATTTCCAGCCAGCAGGCATAGCCGCTGTCGAAAAGGTAGCCCGGTCGCACCGCTTCCGGCTCCAGCATCAGTTTGGACACGGTCATGAAGCGGGCAAGATCCATATCGTATTTAATGATCCAGTTGTTGTCTTTGAGCATTGTCTCCGGGTTAAGCTCTGTCTGGTGAGAGCATTCCGGACAGTACAGCTCTGCGATAACTTCCTGGCTGAGGACATTATCCCGCATGTGAAACTGGGCATTATTTTTTCCGCATTTACACGTTTTTCGTATTTCAAGGCACATGATCTTTTCCTCATATGAGTAGTTAATGATAATTATTCATACATAACTCAACGGGAGAGTGCAACAAAAAAATATTTTTTCTGTTCATCGCAGCCGAGCTCGGCTACAATTTTTTTACGTGCAGAGTATTACGTAATTGGGTCAAGGAGAGAACATGAAAAGTATCTGTAGAGCCTGTCTGTTTATGATTGCCTTGCTGGGCATCCTTGCCGGTTCCGCCCAGGGGCGCAGCCTGTACTGGCAGGATATGCAGGTCACCGCCGACCTGGATGCGGATGGCCGCCTGCACGTTCTTGAACAGCAGACCATCGTTTTTACCGGGGCCTGGAACGGCGGAGAGCGTCGCTTTAACCTCCGGGCCGGTCAGCAGCTCAGGATAGCAAATATCTACCGTCTTGATCCTGCAACCGGGAGCAGAATCACCTTGAAGAAAGGGAATCTGGCCCGGGTCGATCACTGGGTAAGGCTGAACGGCAACACCCTGCGCTGGCGGGCCCGGCTCCCCTCCGATCCACCGTTTAACCGCAAACCCATTACCTATATCCTTGAGTATACCCTGTCCGGGATTCTGCTGCCGGCCGGGGAGGGCTATCGGCTCAACCATGACTTTGCCTTTCCCGACCGGGACGGAGTGATTGAGCAGTTATCCCTCCAGCTTAACCTTGATCCCGCCTGGCAGGTCCAGGGGGATCTGCCCAGGCAGCTGCAGAGAAATAATCTGAAGCCCGGGCAGTCGGTTCGCCTGTCGGCGCTTCTGCTCCATCCGGATGGAGTTCCGGCTGCAGTGGGGATAAAAGCTAAAATTCCCCGGCAGGCCGGGAAAACAGCATCGGTTCCTTTTTCCCTGACAATACCGGGTTCCGGAGCTCCACTCCGGCTGCGTGCTCTGGTGATTGTCCTGCTCTGGATTCTGGTCTTGCGCCAGGGGCTGAGTTTTCTGGCCCATGAACGCAGGATGGGGCGTTTCAAGGAGTTGATCCCTGTCGATAAGATTGATACCGCCTGGCTGGAGAAACATGTATTTTCACTGGCCCCGGAACTGGTCGGAGCTACCTGGGACAAAACTACGGATGCAAGTGAGGTCGCTGCGATCCTTGCCCGCATGGTACTGGAAAAGAAGATGAAGAGCCGGGTTGAGCAGGAACGCTTTCCCTGGCTGGGGTTTAAAATTCCAGGTTACTACACACTTTACCTGAGCCTGCTGGTACCCAGGTCTTCCTTATCCGGTTATGAGCTGGAATTGGTCGACGGGCTGTTTATCGACGGTGACGAAACCGACACCAAAAAAGTAAAAAAATATTACCGGAGTAAGCGAAAGACCTTTGACCCGATCTCCAAAATACGGCAGCCCCTGAAAAAACAGGTCAAGGCCATAACCTCTCCATCAAAAAATCCTCTGGAAATGATCTGGGTACCGACCCTGATTGCCTTTTTCATCAGTTTTCTTCTCCTGTTCGGCGATTTCTTTTTCCATCAGTTTGAACGCTCTCTGGAGTTTATACTCGGCGGCGGCCTTTTTGCGGCCTGGATCATCGGTGTTGTTGCAGCTGCTCGCTACGCGGCCGGTTCAGTTCGGGTCAAGGGGAAGGCGCATTTGATATTGGCCAGGGCCATTTTCATTGTCTTTGTCTATTCAGGGGCTCTGCTGGTTGCCAACCTCAGCTCTCTACTGGTTTTAGGCAGCGCATTTCTCTGCGCTGCCGCAGTCAACAATATCCTCAATGTGGCCAAAACCAGGGACAGCAAAGAGGGGGTGCGCCTGCGCAGGTATCTGGCCTCGAGCCGCGAATTTCTTGAGCAGGAATTACAACGGGAGCAGCCGGAGCTTCGCGATGACTGGTTTCCCTGGCTGATTGCTTTCGGGCTCGGGCCCAAGGTTGACTCCTGGTTTCGGAGTTATGGCCGCCATGTTTCCACGACCATGGGTTCGATTTCCGGAGCCGGGAGCAGCTCCGGATTTACCGGCGGCGGCGGACAATTCGGCGGCGGCGGAGC
>CAZPXI010000114.1:0-7705 GCA_964590715.1 uncultured Desulfobulbus sp. | reverse complement strand
TTCCTGTTTTCGGGGCTGTATTCAGTTGGGTCCTGCTGCCGGACGAATCGCCACAGCTTTCCGCCATTTTCGGGATGGTTGCCATCGCCTTTTCAATAGTTCTTTACAATCTGGCTGATCTTCGGCGGAAACCCGTGTGAGAAACGGGAAGTATGGTAACGTTCCATACGCTCGAAGTGGCGGTTTTTTTCTTAATTACCTGTAGGGTGTACTCTTCTGTTTGCGCCCCCCTCTTAAACGCATTCCCGGTAGCGCTTTGTTGGAGATCGGCTTTCCGCGAGGACTCCTGTGAAATATGCGGGCTAACTGCGAAGCTGTGTCATTGTTGCGTCTGTGACCTGAAAAATATGGTCCGGCATACTTGGTTTATCGGAAGACGATCAATGCCAGTAGAATGAGGAGTATGACCCAGACTGCCAGGGCCTTCTGTTTTTCCTTGCCGGCCTTGGAGTTTTCCCACCAGGTGGCTGGGCGAATTCCCTGTAGACTGAAGGTTACAATTCCGGCCAGATTTATACAGATTACATTGGCAAAGGCCAGTTCCAGGGCTTTGAGTCCCAGAGCCGTCAGGTTATTGCCGAAGAGCAGACCTGCTGTGACAAGAGGCGGCATCAGGGCTACGGCCACCATGACACCGATAAGAGAGAGGTGACCGCCGCTGGTAAAGGCCAGCACGCCTGCTGCTCCAGAGGCAAGAGCAAGAATAATGTCGCCCCAGTCCAGGCTGGTCCTGGCCATTAGGGCCGGGGTCTGCGGATGTATGGTGGTGATAAAACCAATCAGTACACCGGTTGCAAGGGCGAGCAGAAATCCGATTGTCGCCGCCTTCAGGGCTTTGAGCGCAAGCTCGGTGTCGCCAAGGGTGCTTGCAAGCGCCAGGGCAACATTGGGCATCAGAAGCGGCGCCAGAACCATGGCACCGATAATGATCGCCATATCATTGCGAAGCAGGCCGATGGCTGCAATAATTGCCGATAAAACAACCATAAGGAGATATGTTGAGGAAATGCCGACATTGGAGGCAATATCGGAGTACAGCTCATGTCGGCTTAAGCGATCGGATGTTTTGTTTTCATCCTCCTCGTCGTCATCATCGATTGCTTCGTCATCGCCTTGGGGCGTGGCGAATTTTTTCCTGGGAATGGAGGCTTCAACAATGAGCAGCAGAGCTGCAGCATCCGGCAATTTTTCCAGGTACGGTTCCAGGATATTCAGAACCGGTTCAACTTCGGATCTGTTGAGCAAAATTCGGATACGGGCCTGATGCTCACCGACAGTGTCACGCCAGAATCCGGACAGGGTTTGCTCGTGCAGCAGTTCCGGGATGTCATCGCCCTTACCCTCCGGCAGGATTATTTCAATCAGTCTCTGTTCCATGTCTCTGGCTCAGTACGACAGCCCATCCGGCAGCCCGCACTTGGCTTGTTATTCCTGTTCGCCTTGTTTGAGGAAGTTTCTGATTTTTTCTTCGCTTAAAAAGATCCCGGAAAGCTGCCTTTCGCCCTGTTGCAAGGTCGGAATCATAGTGATACCCTCATGGAGGGCTGTCCGCGGGTGGCGGAGGACATCCATTTCCAGTACGTTAAGGTTTTTCATCTCCTTCTGCAGTTTTTTCAGCACCCGGCCGACCATCATGCAGCGCGGTCAAAGGCTGGACTTGTAAAAGGTTACGGGCTGATTTTTCGGTATCATCTGCGGTTTCTCCATTGAGTTAAATGTCGTATATTGAACATTATAACATATTGATTTTCTATTAAAAGGTATTTGCTCACACTTGAGGGAAAGTCATTGACTTGTCAGGGTAAAACAGCTACACCGTATCCAGATACTTTGTATACGGAATGTATCCTTACCTGGAAGGGAAATGACAGTACAGCGGCGAATAACGGTTGTTACCGATCCACAATATCAGCTCCATGATACTGGAGGCGGTGAACATCCTGAAGTTCCGGAGCGGCTGCAGGTTATTGCTGCACGGCTCTCCAGCGGTCAACTCGCCGACAGGGTGGAAACTGTCCCGCCAAGGCCCGCTCTTCGTTCCGATCTGATGACCTTTCATCCCGAGTCCTGGTTGTTTCGTTTTGAGGAGGCCGTTCTTTCCGGCCTGACCTATATTGATCATCCCGACAACCAGATCGGCTATGAATCGTACACCGTTGCCGTGCTTTCCGCCGGAGCTGGGCTGACAGCTATTGATCTCATCGAGCAGGATTCTAAAAAAGTCCTCTTTTGCGCCACCCGCCCGCCTGGCCATCATGCCGAGCCTGCCCGGCCCTTTGGTTTCTGTTTTTTCAACAACTGCGTGATTGCCGCCCGCTACTGGCAGCAAGCCCATGGCAGAGAGCGGATCTGCGTGCTTGATTTTGACGCCCACCACGGCAACGGTATCCAGACCGCTTTTGAGGAGGATGGTGATATCCTGTATATCTCCATTCATGAGCATCCGAGTTTCAGTTATCCCGGCACCGGCTGGGCGAATGAACATGGATTGGGGGCGGGAAAAGGAACAGTTCTGAATCTCCCGCTATCTCCAGGCAGTGATGATGATTCCGTACTGGCGGCACTGGACGGCCCGGTCTTGTCCCTGCTTAATCACTTCAAACCCGAGGCCATGGTGATCGCGGCCGGGTTTGACGGCCACAGGCTTGATGACATGTCCGGGCTCATGTATTCCACCGGCCTGTATGAAAAAATCGGCCGTCGTCTTGCCGCCTGGAGTGACCGGTTGTGTAATGGACGGCTGGTCAGTCTTCTGGAGGGCGGCTATCACCTTCCGGTGCTGGGCGATTGTGTGGAATCCTATCTCTGTGGTCTCTTGCATACTGACACCTGAAACTTGACATCTGACATTTGGTACCTGACTATGTTTATACAGTATTACATGACCCGGAAACCGACAACCATACGGCCGGATATGCTGGTCGGCAGTGCAATAGCGTTGCTGAATAAAAAAGATTTCAGACATCTGCCGGTGGTTGATGAAAAAGGTACAATGCTGGGGATGGTGACGGATCGCGATCTCAGGTCTGCCGGTCCTTCCACAATGTTAAGTGGTGAGGAACGAGAACGTGTTCTTGAACAGGTTAGGGGAACCCGGGTCCAGTCCATCATGTCGATGGATTTCATCACCCTGCAGCCCGCTTCAACCCTTGATGATGCTCTGCTTCTTTTCAAGACCCGCAGTATCGGGGCGATTCCGGTCGTTGACGGCAACGGTCTGGTTGTGGGTATCTTTTCGCTCAACGACCTGATGGCGGCCTATAGACGACTGTTTGGTCTGGGTGAGAAGGGATCGGTGCTCATGGCGATTGAGGATGACGGTGATCCCGGGGGCTTAAGCCGTCTTGTTCAACTGCTTGAAGAACATAATATACTGTTTACCCGTTTAATCCGAACGGAAGGGCAGGGGAAGGAACCGGCCATGCTGTATGTGCGGATGAACACCATGAACATCCGTTCCGTACACCGGATTGTTGAAGAGGCGGGGTTTACCGTCCATATACCAACGCTGGATCTAGACTAGAGGGTTGTTATGCTGGAAAAATTACTTGAGCCCGAATCAGTTGCTGTTATCGGAGCGTCCCGAACACCTGGAAAAGTTGGTTATGATATCCTCAATAATCTGGTGAGTTGCGGATTTGAGGGGGAGATTGTCCCGGTTAATCCGGCCGGTGGAGAACTGCTAGGACTCAAGGTGTACACAACCTTGAGGGACTATGAGGGCAAGGTCGATCAGGTGATTATCGTGGTTCCCAGCAAGTATGTACTTGATGCCGCCCGTGACGCGGTTGCCGGAGGTGCCGGAGCTGTGGTTGTCATCAGCGCCGGTTTTAAGGAGACAGGTGAAGAAGGTGCCCGGATCGAGACTGAACTGGCCG
This sequence comes from uncultured Desulfobulbus sp., assembly GCA_964590715.1. Classification (GTDB taxonomy): domain Bacteria; phylum Desulfobacterota; class Desulfobulbia; order Desulfobulbales; family Desulfobulbaceae; genus DRLX01. Next base: position 3,827 of record CAZPXI010000114.1, on the reverse strand, counting down.
AGATTTGCAGCAGGGGCGGTGCCCGATTGCTCGGCCCGAATTGTCTGGGCCTGATCAATACCGAAAACAAACTCAACGCCTCATTTGCCGGCGGCATGCCTAGTCCTGGCGGGATTGCTGTTTTTTCCCAGTCCGGTGCCCTGTGCACGGCCATGCTTGACATGGCTGCCGGACGAAATATGGGTCTGTCCAAGCTCATTTCCATCGGCAATAAGGCCGATATCTCCGAAGTCGATCTTCTGCAGGCTTTGGCACAAGATGAGTCTACTACGGTCATTGTCGGTTATCTTGAAGATATCAATTCCGGTGACAAGTTTATCAAGGCCGCTGAAGATGCCAGCAGTAAAAAACCGGTGATTATTCTCAAGTCCGGGACCACCGCCGCCGGACAAAAGGCGGCCGCCAGCCATACCGGGGTGCTTGCCGGGGCGGAAACTGCCTATGGCGCCGCCTTTAAACGATCGGGGGTCTGCCGGGCCGACACCTTTGACGCCCTGTTTGATTACGCCACCGCCCTGTCCATGCAGCCGCCGCCGAAAGGTGACCGTATTCTTATCATCACCAATGCCGGTGGACCGGGAACCATGGCTGCAGATGCGGTGGAAAAGGCGGGTATGCAGGTAGTGGAACTTGATCGAAATATTACCACCGCGCTACGGGCCAAACTTCCGGCTGCGGCCTCGGTGGCCAATCCGATAGATGTGCTGGGTGATGCCGACCCGGATCGGTATGTTGAGGCATTGAAAGCCGCGCAACAGGACCAGGATGTGGACGGAATTTTGATTCTACTTACGCCCCAGGCCATGACCAGGCCGGTGGAAACAGCCCTTGCCATTGCTGAAAATATCGACGGCTCAAAACCTGTGCTTGCTTCGTTTATGGGCGGACGTGATGTGCTGCCGGGTCGCCGGGAACTGGCCGCTGCCGGTCTGCCCGACTACGAATCCCCGGAACGGGCGGTCGCTGCGCTAAAGGCCATGTATCAGTATGGGGTATGGCGAAGAAGACCGGCCCGGATGGTCACCCGTTTCCCGGTCAACCGCAGACGGGTGGAGCGGATTATTACCAGGCGTCAGCGTACAGGACGATTACAGCTTGGAGAGGTTAAAGCCAAGGATATTCTTAAGGCCTATGGCTTTCATGTGCTTCAAGGACATTTGACCGTTACTCCGGAGGAGGCTGCCGAAGTGGCCCGCTTCATCGGTTTTCCAGTGGCTATGAAGATTGTCTCGCCCAATATTGTCCACAAGACCGATCTTGGCGGAGTGCGCCTGAATCTGGGCTCGAGCCGGGAGGTGGAGGATGCCTTTGAATTGATGATCTTGCGTATAACAAAACATGCGCCTGACGCACTCATAGAAGGAATTTATGTGGAGAAGATGGCGGAGAGCGGCTTGGAAATCATTCTCGGCATGACCCGTGACCCGCAGTTCGGCCCTATGTTGATGTTCGGCCTTGGCGGAATCTTTGTTGAGGTGATGAAGGATGTGACCTTTTATCTTGCTCCTATTACTGAAGATGAGGCTATCCAGATGCTGCAGTCCACCCGCTCCTATGAGATGCTCAAAGGCAAACGTGGCAGTAAAGAGGTGGATATTCATGCCATTGCCGGAGCCCTGCAGCGGATCAGCCAACTGACCACTGATTTTCCGCAGATTGTTGAGCTGGATATCAATCCGCTTATTGTCGGTGAAATAGGCAGTGAGCCGGTGGTTGCCGATGCACGAATGACTTTTGCGGCAAAAGTAAAATAAAGTTTTTTGTTCCCAAGCAGAGCGTGGGGAAAAAGGTTTGGGTTTTAACTCATAGACAGGTGTCCCATGGAATATGATCAGGATTGGCAGCAAAAGTACGAGGATATGATTGGCACCCCTTCCAAGGCTATTTCAAATATCCAGGCTGGACAGCGGGTCTTTATCGGCACCGGCTGTGCCGAACCGGCCGTTCTTGTTGCAGCCATGACCAAGCGGGCCGGTTCTCTGGCTGATGTTGAGCTGGTGCAGTTGATCACAAAGGGCAAAGCGCCCTATGCCGACAAGCGGTTTGCAGAGTGTTTCACCATCAACTCGTTCTATATCGGTTCCAATGTCCGGGATATGATCCAGGAAGGAATGGGGGAATACACGCCGGTGTTGATGTCCGATGTGCCGGGCCTGCTCAACAGCGGTATGCTGCCCCTTGATGTGGCCCTGATCCAGGTTACGCCGCCGGATTCCCGCGGTAAGGTCAGCCTTGGCATTTCGGTTGATATTGTCCGCAGTGCGGCGGAAAATGCCTCTCTGGTTATTGCCGAAGTCAACCCGAACATGCCCTGGACCCATGGCAACTCATTGATGGATATCTATGATCTGGATATTCTTGTGCCGGTGGATGAACCGATCATTGAGCGCGACTCTCATTCGCTTCATCCGGTCAGTGAAAAGATTGCTGAAGAGGTGGCCTCACTGGTACCAAACGGCGCAACCCTCCAGTTTGGTCTGGGTCGTGTCCCTGGAGTAGGCAGGGTTCCACAGGCCGTGATGCGGTTTCTTCACAGTAAAAAAAATCTCGGTATCCATACCGAAATGATCTCGGATTCGATTATTGAGCTGATCGAGTCCGGGGCCGTTGATGGTTCGCGCAAGACCGTGGACCGGGGCCGAATCACCACCAGTTTTTGCATGGGCAGTAAAAAACTCTACGATTATATTGACGATAATCCGCTTTTTTGTTTTCGCTCGACTGAATATGTAAATAATCCGACCGTGATCGGCAAGCAGAAGAAGATGGTTTCGATTAATATGGCGCTCGAGATCGACCTGACCGGGCAGGTCTGTTCCGATTCGGTGGGCGGTCGTTTTTATTCAGGTATCGGCGGGCAGGTGGATTTCAATCGCGGTGCATCGTTTTCAGAGCATGGCCGGGCCATTATCTGTATGCCTTCAACCAACAGAGACGGAACCCGTTCGAGGATAGTTACCACCTTGCAGCCGGGATCCGGGGTGGTCATTACCCGTGGCACCGTCCACTATATAGTTACTGAATACGGAATTGCCTACCTGCACGGGAAGTCCATTCAGGAACGGGTTCTGGCCCTGATTTCGATTGCCCATCCTGATTTTCGCGAGCAGCTCTTTAAGGAAGCCCTGGGATACAAATATCTCCGTCCGGAACTCTCGGGATTCGGTGACAGGTTCATGGTTGCGGGTGAAGAGTTCATGCGCTCCAGCCACTTGTTGAAAAATGGAAACCGGGTGAGCTTTCGCTCAATACGGCCCACTGATGAGCCGCACATGCGTGATCTGCTCTATGACCTGTCCCAGGAGACCATCTATTACCGTTTCATGAGCCAGCAGCAACGGTTTACCCATAGGCAGATCCAGGACTTCGTCTACATCGATCATCGCAATGATGTGGCTATTGTCGGGACCGTGCCCGAGGCCCACGGCGAAGATATTATTGCGGTCGGCAGGTATTATCTCAATGAACAGAACAACAAGGCCGAGGTTGCCTTTGTCATCCGTGACGGTTGGCAGAACCAGGGCCTGGGTAACTTTATGTTCCGCCACCTGATCACCATTGCCAAACGAAATGGAATTGCCGGTTTTACCGCTGAGGTCCTACGGGATAACCGCAGGATGCAGGCCATTTTCAATCACTCGGGCTATAAGGTGAAGAGCTGCCTGGAAGAGGGTGTGTACAGTTTTGAGATTGAATTTTAGCGAGTGTCTGTCCATAAATGAGGATTTTTGCTTGAGGTCAAGGCGTGCGGAAAATTTTACCACAGGCATATAAAAAGGTGTTGAAAAGAATCAATAAACATTCATAAAAAACAATGACATAAAGCA
>CAZPXI010000113.1:5602-7897 GCA_964590715.1 uncultured Desulfobulbus sp. | reverse complement strand
CGACCTCATACCGCCAGTTCTCAGGCAGCAACACATTGTTGACAGCATCAAAAACATACTGCGGTTTAAATCCGTATCGAACCTGACCGATAACCTGGCCGTCTTTCATCATTTTGATCTCCTGCACGGCTTCCCGGCCAAAGGCCCGGAGCTGCGCGTTGATCGCCTCAACCTGCTGTGTAATGGTCAGCTTTTTGTTCTCGTCATCAGACATTGTTGTTTCCTCCTGAAATATGGGAGAGAAACAACACTTCCCCTGGCGGGAGTATGTGTTTCACTCCCGGTTATGGGTATTGGTGATGGTTTAAGAAATTTTTAAATGCCGGGCAGAAGACGAAAAACAATATGTATAAAAATTCACATAAAGTTTATCTGCCGGACATAAATTAGGGAAAAGTAAGAGGAGCAGGAATTCAAGACAGAATTCTGCTGTTTGAGGTGTCACATCTTGCTGCAAAAAAGACGTTCGCTGCTGCGATTAAACTGTTTCAAGCAGGCGAAGAATGTGACCGTTGTAACCTTGGTTCCAAGGGAAATTTAAAAATTGATAACCCAGCTATTTCCCTACGAGAGGGATTACTTGTATGAAACAAGTGGAGTATTAACTATATGTTTCTACCTAATGATGCAAAAAGCAAGAAAAAAATAGTTAAGCACGTATCGTACAGGTTGTTTATCAAGACTGAAATTTCAAGAAGACATCATCATAATAATGCAAAGTAAACAGGATGAAATTTTCTCGTCATTATTGACAGTTAGTCTCTTCTGTGAGATAACTATACCTGTTTAACATGATTTGGCATGATTTAGGCCAATACGAGCAAATTTAATTGAAGATTATCGGATCGGTCGTCTGATATGATGGCTGTAAACGGAGCAAAGTAATGGAAGATAGATGGCTGTCCGTAGATGAAATTGGAATCTATCTCGGCGTAAAAAGAGATACGATTTACAAATGGATCAGCGAAAAAAGCATGCCTGCGCATAAAGTCGGTCGCCTATGGAAATTTAAGACCAAAGAGGTCGATGATTGGGTGCGCAACGGTGGCGCTGATGTGCCTGTAACCAGTTCCGGAAAAAAAGGAAAGAGTGCCTGATTTGCTGGGTACGTAGTCAAAATTATCAGGAGAATAACAATATGCTTGGTCTGAAATTAAGAGATGAATTCCTTGGAGCTCACATGCCGGGAACAGCGATCTCACTACGAACCAGCGATAATCAAGGTGCTGCTCAGAAGGACCCTGAAGATATTTTATCCGTCACCTACCCAACGGCTGATATTCAGGCCGCTTTGATGGCCATAAGTGCTAAACGCAGCGGACGTCCCATCATACTTATGGGAGACCGGGGCCGGGGTAAATCGCATATTATGGCTGTGATGCATCATGCCGTGAATTCTCCGGAGGTTGTAGAATCCTGGTTGCAAGGCTGGGCTGATAAACTGGGCAGTGACGAGCTGAAAAAATTTGAAATGCTCAAAGGTTTTCTGGCTATTTCAGAACCGGTACATAACCATGAATACCCTCTCCTGTGGGAGCTTCTTTTTGATCGTCACCCAAAGGGAGAGTATTACAAGGGACAATTTGAGCAGATGTCCCAACCCTTTCCGCCCCGGACATTGCTTGAAAACATGTTTGAAGATCAGCCAACCTGCCTGATCCTGGATGAATTTCAGACATGGTTTACCGGATTGCCGGATAAAGACCCAAAAACCGGGTTTATGCTCAAGCAGTGGGCGTTTAATTTTATCCAGATTCTTTCAGAACTCTCTAAGGACAGGCCTGAAATTCTCATTTTTGTTATTTCAGTTCTCAATAATGACAATGAAGCCTTTCAACAGGTCCATCGGCAAGGGCCAAAACTCATCGATTTTCGCGGCCCGACAGCCAAACAGGATCGCCAGCGCTTACTTTTGCATCGTCTCTTTGAGAACCGGGATAATATTTCAGATCCTGCCATTACTGATCTTGTCAGTGCTTATGCAAATGAGCGTTTTCGCCTGCTGAACCCTGACAAGTCAGAAGGTGATAAAGACCGTATCCGGCAGGAGGTCTTTGACTGCTGGCCGTTCAGCCCTGAGTTGCTGGATTTATTGGAAGATCACATATTGCTCTCTCAGGCAGCCCAGGAAACCCGTGACCTGATCCGTATTTTTGCCCAAGTCTATCGTACTCGCGGAGAAAGTGTTCCTCTTATAACTCCGGCTGATTTCTTTGTTGATGGTGATTCCGATGAGGTTCAGTCTCTCATTGATTCCATAGCTGTCGATGTCGGGCAGGAAAAACTGCGTCAGAT
>CAZPXI010000113.1:0-5502 GCA_964590715.1 uncultured Desulfobulbus sp. | reverse complement strand
AAAAACTGGCAAAATGATCCATGGATTGAAGTAGACGAGGCTGACCAACCAGCCAAATGGGATCGACCGGTTTTATTGGTTGTGCCGGAACAGATTGAAGGCGGTCATACAGGAATCAATGGAGTTCTTGGTTCCTGGCTGGCTAAACATATTCAGAACCGCCGCAATACGGTTCGTTTTTTATTGTTGGATGCTGGTGGTGAAGGACTCTTTACCAATAGTGAACTTATCTATTCAGCCAGGAGCAGTTTTCTCTGTTCCAGAGAAGGTTGGGGAGGTGATTCGACATATCGTTCCCTGCATCAGGATTTCGATCGTCCCATGCGGCAGACTCTGAAAAATAATTTTAACCGTTTCGCCATCTTGAGGCAGTGGAACTATCAGGAACCTGAAAAATGTACTTTTGATATCGAAAAGATTACAGGGCAAGGCGGAGATATTCCAACCTCTGTGGAGACAAAAATTCTTTCCGACCTGTTTGACCAGACGGAGTTCAAAACATTTGTTCTTAAAAGAGCAAAAGACTCAGATTTTGTTGGTTCATTGATGGACGATCTTACTGAACCACCTCCTCCCGGTGCAGGTGAGGCGATTCCTTTCCTTGGAGAAACCAAAACCTATGAATTTATCCTGGAAATAGCCGCTCTGGGAGATATTTTTTTAAATGTTGGTGGATCCTGGATAGGACGACGTGCCGAGGATGCCACAGATGAAGATGCTCTTCGTTACATCCGCTCCAGAGCCTTTCGAACAGGGCAGGAGATGCGGCAGATTCAGCTTGGTCTGCCGGGAACAGTTGGCGGCGGCACAGTTACTGTACCACCAAAACCGGTTGAACCACCTTCTCCGGGCGGACAACCCGGGACACCACCTGTATCTCCATACCCGCCTATTGGAAATGGTATAGGCGGAGGGGTCACGTCAGGTGAGGGAGAAAATCCTCCCGACGCGCCACCCCCGCCTGTTGCCAGCATAAACAAGCGGGCTGATGAACCCGTGACAGGTATAAACTTATCCGGCTGCTTTGAAAAATGGGGCATCTCCTCAACACAGACCATTGATTCCGCCAGGATAGAATTCAGCGGATTAACAGCGCAACAGATCAAACAGATTCTGCAGCGGATACCTTCTACTTTTAAAGCGACAATGGAAATTTCGTATAAGGAAGGAGACGGACAATGAGCATTGATTGGAGTTCTATAATCCTTGACACCCCGGATCCTACTGAAACCTGGAACGAAATTTTTGACAATTTGCTCGGTTGTGCAAAAGACAGCTCATCGCCGGTTGCACTTCATGATAAGACAGTTATCCCTGATCGAATACTCTCAGAGGCGGCTTGGGAATTATGGCACGCCTATCCCAAACAGGCCAAACTCACTTCAGCAGCGTTGCAAAACTGGTGTAACGACTCAACGCCTGCGGGCCAGGCCGTATTGATTCTTGATGCTCTTTCTCTCAGAGAATTGCCAATTCTCATTGGCGGAGCACAGACCCGGGATATTGAATTTGAGGTTACCGTCACAGGGTCGGAATGTCCTTCCACCACGGATCAATTTGCAGGAGCCTTGGGCCTGCCGTCCCGCAGCGCATTGGCAAATGACTCAAAGCCAGGGACGTTTAAGCTGTTTGGAGGAGATGTTTATACCGATGTACTCAGCGTGCCGTTTGAAGACTGCAATGTCCCGCCTTTGCCGAATATTGTGATATGGCATAGCTGGCTGGATGACCTGATCCATCTACAAAAACTCCCGGATCAGATTGCTAAAATTACCTCATCGACTCTTCAGGGAGATGGTTTCTGGAATTTTGTCAATAAACTCCGTCAAGGCCGCAAACTGGTGATAACTTCAGATCATGGCTATGCAGTCAGCAAGCGATTTTCTTCTGAAGTAACAGATCCGGATGCGGTGGAGATCCTCAGGAAGACCTTTGGCGCATCCCGCAGTAAACCCGCAAAAGAGGCCTGGCAGAAACGGTTTATGCCTCCCTTTGTTATGACCTGTAATAACCAGCATGTGGTTATGGGTCAGCGAAAGTGGAAGGTACAGGGAGGGTTTCCTCACTTATGCCATGGCGGGATGAGCTTGCTTGAGGCTGTGGTGCCGTGGATAGAGATATCTGCATTATAAAGGAGTAATAATATGAAAATAAAAATTAAGGAATTAGGACCATTGCGGCAGGCGGAATTTGAGCTTGGCGAGATGACCATTATCTGTGGTGGAAATAATACGGGGAAAACCTACACCATGTACGCCTTGTACGGTTTTTTTCGGTTTTGGCAGGAAGCGTATTCTATTCCTGTGCCAGCGAAAAGTCTGGATGAATTGTTTGAAAATGGGAAGGTGCGGATTGATCTTCAGACCTTCATCAAAAGGCGCAATAAAATACTTAATGAGGCATGCAAAAAATATAGGAAACAACTCCCTGTTGTCCTTGCGGCCAGTAAGAAACATTTTGCAGATACAGAATTTTCCATTGAGCTTGATGAATCAAAAGAATGCCCAGTGGGTGATTTTAAACAATCTTTTGGGACATCAAAAAAACAATTATTTCAAATTCAGAAAGTAACTCCATGTGATTTAGAGGTGAGTCTGCTGGTTGAAGCCGGTAGCACAGAAATAGATCAGGCTGCTGTATCGGAAGTAATCGGAAATGCTATCCAGAAGGTTCTTTTTGGTAAACATTTTCCTGCCATTTTTGAATCATGTGCGGAAAGAAGCGGCGCTGCTATTTTCAGAACAGAGCTTGATTTTGCCCGTAACCGGTTGCTTGAACAGATGAGTGCCATGGATAGAGAAATCAATCCTTTTGAGTTGCTGCATAAGGCTTATACCGCTTATGCCATGCCTGTACGGGATAGTGTGGATTTTATCCGCAGACTACAGGTTGTGGCTCAAAAAGAATCTTTTATCAGTAAAGATCATCCCGATATACTAGATGATTTTGCAAAAATTATCGGTGGTGAATACAAGGTTCTTAAAACCGGACAGATTTACTTTATTCCTGCGAGCAATAAACGGATACGACTGGATATTTCAGAAAGTTCCAGCGTTGTCCGCTCAATGCTCGATATGGGCTTTTACCTGCGTCATGAAGCTGAACCGGGATCTTTGTTGCTGGTTGATGAACCGGAACTCAATATGCACCCGGAAAATCAGTGCCGTATTGCCCGTCTCTTTGTCCGCTTAATTAATATCGGTATCAAGGTCTTTATTTCAACCCATAGCGATTACATAATCAAAGAGCTGAATACCCTGATTATGTTGAGGCAGGATAATGTACAGATAAAAAGGATACGGGAGGATGAGGGGTATCGGCAGGATGAACTACTTAAATCTGAGCAGGTGAAGGTTTATATCGCCGAATCGGCTCTACTGAAGGTAGGTGATAACAAGAAAAAAACAAGGGTTCCAACCCTTGTTCCTGCTGAAATAGATCCTGAACTTGGTATTGAGGCACGCAGCTTTGACACAACGATAGATGAAATGAATCGTATCCAGGAGGAGATTCTTTTTTGTGATGATGACCTGCTCGCTGTAGAGGAGGCAGAGTAATGGCTGAATTGGATGTGGTACAGCAACTGTTGATGAACAATCTTTTCATTCCGTTACATGATGAACATGGCCGGAAAGCAGTTCTACTCAAGGAAACTGATGTTGGAGCAAAATTGAGGAAGGTCAAGGTTCTTGATCTTGATCCAGATACAGTAGTGATCGAATTAGATAAAGCTGATCAGCCCGCAACATTATTTAAGGAAGGGAAAGGCCAGCGCAAGCGGTGTGATTTTGTTTTACTGACAAAGGTTAAAGGGCAAAAAATCGCTTTATTTGTCGAAATGAAATCAGAAAGTTTGAACAACGGAAGGATAAAAAAACAATTTAGAGGGGCTGAATGCCTGATGGATTATTGCGATGCCGTTCTGAATCGGTTTTATGACCAGGAAAACTTATTGGAAGGATATATAAAACGATTCGTTCTATTTTATAAAAATTCCATTAACAAAACGAGAACTCGTCCAGTGAAACCAACAAAAAATAATGATACCCCTGAAAATATGTTCAAATATGCTAACCCCATAAATCCATCGATCAATCATCTGGTGGTTTTATGAGCAAGCAAGCTACCCCAAAACAAATGGATATTTCCGGCAACTTGGTGGAGCCGGGGCAAACCAAGGCCAAGAAGAAGCCGCGTAAGACCAAGGCCCAAAAAAATGCTGAATTTCTGCCGGAAAAGCTGGGCAAGGCTATCCGGCTGCCGGTTCCTGATTTTTCCGATCCGGACAGGAGGCCGACCTGCCTGGAGGCTGATTTTCCCATTGCCCAGATCAATGGACTGTCCAACCTTGAGGGCAATGCAGGAAAACCGATTTATCAGATGTCAAAATGGTGGGCCAGACGTAGATCCAGTGTTTTTCGTTCCATGCTGATAGCTGCTGCCACCACTGCCCCTGATGATGCCAACGAGGCCTCTAAAAAGGTTTGGGATCATTATTACTGCAACCATCAGAAGGCTGGTTCCTTTAAGAAATTACGGGTTCTGGACCCCTTCATGGGTGGCGGCACAACCCTGGTGGAAGGTTCGCGTTTGGGGATGCAGATGACCGGGGTGGATCTCAACCCTGTTGCCTGGTTTGTGGTGAAAAATGAACTGGCCTGCAGTGATCCGGAACAGGTCCAGGCCCTTTTTGATCATATCGAGCAAGAGGTCAAGCCGCAGATACAACCCTTTTATACCACCACCTGCCCCAGGGGCCATCAGGGACAATGGCTGGATGTTGACACGGGTGAGCCGGTGGATATTGATCCCCTGGAACTGCCGCCTGAGGCCCGGAAACAATATCGCTGGCATGGGCCAGAGGTGATCTATACCTTCTGGGCCAAGCATGGCCCCTGTCAGGCCAGGGGCTGTGGTCACCGCACCCCGATTTTTCGTACCCCGGTGGTTGCAGAGAAAAAGCTTTCAACTTTTTATATCGAAACAACATGCCCGGATTGCGGCCAGAGTTTTCATGCCGAGCTTGGCGAAACCCGCATGGCGCCCGGAGCGGAACTGGTGTTGACCGAAGATGGCCCTCCTTTCACGGTACTGAGCCAATCCTTTACCCAGTTACTCAAGGATTACGACAAGGGCAAGGCCGACGACACCATTGAACGGATGTGGGCTTTGCTGGAAAAACTGGACCAGGAACCGGGGCTCTGTTGTCCTGCCTGTGGGGCCTTTGCAGGCCAGCGGCTTGGTCGAACTTTGGAAAACCATAAACGGGCCACCCGTGCTGCCGACCGCAAGAAAAAATCCTTTGGCATCAAGCGCAAGAAGGTGGAGATGACCCTTCTTATTCATCCGGAATGGCTCAAAGGAACATCCGGCTTTGACGGAGAGCAGGAGCTTGGCGGCTGGGCAGGCGCTCCTGCCGAGGCGACTGCCAAATGGTTTGAACGGCGGCAGGAGAATCTGGTTGTTATTGAGGTTCGTGGCAAGCTGCCCGCAGAAGTGGAA
>CAZPXI010000112.1:0-7949 GCA_964590715.1 uncultured Desulfobulbus sp. | reverse complement strand
AGGATGTGGATAAAGCTCTGAAGTTCCTGCACAGCCGCTTCAAAGCCCTGGAAGAAGATTAATTTCTTCCAGCCGAACAGGCTGTAACAGAAAAAAAAGACCCCGTCGGAGGAATCCGACGGGGTCTTTTTTTTCGGATGACACACAATCCTCAGCCTGATGCAAGGGATACCATCGCTGAAGAGCAAAGGGCATTACGAACTCAGCGAATTTATGATGGATTTACCGGATCCTGCAATCCGGATGAACAAGCGATGTTATCCCTGATTTGTGGAAAGCTGAGCTTTGCACGTAATCAGGTATTTTTTACAACTTTGAGTTACTAACTCCGTGGTGAGTGGTTACACATTATCGGCTGCGCTCCCTTAAGCAAACACTTTTTTATTTACCCCAGGAGGAGAAAGGATTCCGGCTCAGATTCGAGTTGAAGTAGCGTGAATCACCACTCACCTCGTCACCAACCCAGGAAGGTTTTTCAAACTGCTGCTCTTCACTCTCCAGCTCAATCTCCGCAACAATCAACCCTTTATTCTCTCCAAAGAACTCATCTACTTCCCAGACAAAACCGGCAAATTCAATTTTGGAGCGTCTTTTTTCGATAAGCGGTTTTTCACACAGTTCATCAAGCAGGACAACTGCATCTTCCACTGGTATCTCATACTCGTATTCCGGTCGTGTCATTCCAACACTGACCCCCTTAATAGTCAGGAATCCCTTGTCGGCAATGGTTCGAACCCGCACGGTTCGTTCTTTCCGGGAACACAGGTACCCCTGACGGTACAGAGTACCTTCTGCAAGCTTCCGCCACTCATCTCCGCTTAACAAAAACTTTCTCTCTATCTCCACACCCATCAGCTATCCTCTCGGCAGTATGTTAAAAAAAAGGTCTTCTTCTTTCGATTCTCATCTTACGGGATTGTATTCACGTTCCCTACCCGTACAATATCACAGTGCTTACTTCAGGCGTAGCACTAAGGACCGGCAGCAAAACAAAAAACTCCAGCCACATATTCCTGCCGCCCCCCAGGTTGCCTGGCCGGAACCAACTGTGCTCCAATGCCTTCTGCTGACTTACCGAAAACCTTTGACTTCCAACTTCCATTTTTGTACTGGTTATCATGTTCTTACTTATTCGTCCGGAGACAGGTACAGTGTGATACTCATCGGAATTCCGCAGCTTATACAATCCTGCCTGCCGGTCCCGCGAAGTATAAATTGATAACGGCCGACATGAACAATGCGCTTTGCCTTCACCGAACATTGACCTGAAAGACGATTGGGTATAAGCTGAATCAAAGGCATTGGGTATTTCCCGTTACCCTGTGGACTTTTAAGGAAAAATCTCTGCAGACCAGACGCTGATTTCATATCTTTTTACTTTGCCCCCGGCTATGGCTCAAAACATGCCCCAGCCGTACCGGTTTAAACATAAGGACAAAATCGATGATAAGCATACTGAACATATTTCATCGACGGCAGAGCCTTAAGTTCTTTATAACCGCATCACTGCTTGCCGTCTCCCTTATTACCTTTATCCTGGTCTACCTGTGTACAAGTACAATCTATCAGAAATCCCATATCCAACAGGCAAAAAATACAGCGCTTGGTGTATCAACCCAGGCAACCAATTCTATGTTGCAGCTGATGCTCAATGGCTGGTCCAGGGAAAAGCTACTGCTCTTTTTCGATCCAATCCTCAACGCCAACCCGGAAATTCCCATGCGGATTTCGCTTCTCCGGGCTCCTATAGTTGCGAAAACTTTTGGTGCAGTGGACGATCCGGCACCTGATGCCGACATGCTGCAGGTATTGAAATCAGGCCAGGGAATACATGAAGAAAATAACTACTCCATTAAACAGGTGATTGCCATTCGGGCAAAGAACGAGTGCCTGAGCTGTCATGAAAATGCACAGAATGGACAGATCCTTGGTGTATTGAAAATTGAACAGGACCTTGGACCGGCAATCGGCGCCCATGTCAGAAACCTTATGCTCCTGTTTTTGATTCTTTCGCCATTCCCTATTCTGCTGGCTGTACTGATTTCATCTTATACAACAAGGAAAATAGCGAAATCAGTTAACGTCCTGCGTAATAGTATACAAAAAATCAACAATGTCCGCGATCTCACCAATCTGGAGATTATCGGAGACAAGACGGATTTTACCGAGATCAACCGGATTCTTTCGGAGGTTGATACCCTGGTATCAAAGATGAAGGATACTGCCGTCGACAGGCAGCTGCTTGAGTTTGAGGTGAGACTTCTTGAATCCTTTCTCATCACCTCCGAGGTTGTCCGGGACTGGAGGGAACATGTGGCCAACCTCCTAATCCAGTTTAACGAGGTAATGGAGACTTATGCCCTGTTCTCCATCTTTAAGGTCGGAAAAATGAATTATGACCTTGAGATTTTCTGGCGAAGCAAACCATCAAAAAGTACCAGTGACCGGTTCGATAGTATTGTCCAACAACGGATCCTGGAACACGAACATCTTCAGCTTTTTTCCGACATAAAAATCAGCCACACTATTATCGATCAAAGAATGCCTGAAATTGACCTTAATGATAACGATATTGACCTGCAGGTAAAGTCAATTTTTCTCAATCAGCCGAAGATCGGCGGGATCGTCGGGATCGGCATTCAATCCGGAGTTGCCCAGGAGATTGGTGGCTCACTGATGATAGAGGGTGTATTGACGACCCTGGTCAACGTCATCGGCTCAATCCGGGCTATTTACAATTATACCAAGGAATTGGAGCATCATGCTTCAAGGGATCCACTGACCGGTCTTTTCAATCAACGCATGTTCTGGGATCTTGCCGCCAACGAGATGCACAGGGCGCGGCGCCATAATCACCCGTTCTCTCTGCTGGTTCTGGATCTGGACAACTTCAAAATGGTCAATGACCGTTACGGACATATCTTCGGCGATACCTTCCTGCAGATGCTTGCCGGTAAAATCGAACTTTTCCTGCGGGAAGGAGATATCCTGACCAGATACGGCGGCGATGAATTCGCCGTCATCCTGCCGGAAACCGACCGGGAAGAGGCTTATGCCGCGGCGGTCAGGGTACTGGAATCTTTAAAGGCCATTACCCTTGAATCCCCTGATGGATCGCAAATAAAAGCAACGGCGTCCATCGGACTTGCCGTATATCCGGACCATGCCGAAGAACTGAACGCCCTGTTCATGATCGCCGACAATATGATGTACAAGGCGAAAAAAGAGGGTAAGAACAAGATACGGATACCGTCCGGCAAAGAAGACACCCTGAAAGCCTTCCGGGCCAAGGACGATCAGGCCCTGTTTCTGCTCAATGTCCTTGAAAACCCGGATCAGGTAACGCCCATGTTCCAGCCGATCGTGGACATCCGCACCAGCTCTGTTCCCATGTATGAGCTGTTGATGGGAATACGGCAGAAGGGGCACATTCTGCGGGCGAATTCATTTATCGATCTAGCCGAAAAGATGGGGATCATCAGCCAGCTGGATTTCATTGTCATCGAGAAGGCCTTTAAAGAAATCCGCAAGAAACAGTACCGTGGCAAACTGTTTATCAACCTGTCACCGAATTCATTGATACTGAAGAGATATGTAACAAGTGTACGCAACATGGCGGCCGAGTATCAGATCAATCCGGCGGACATTGTTTTTGAAATTACCGAACGGGACACGGTACGAAACAGAACCCTGCTGGAAAAATTTGCCGGCGAGCTCAAGAGTGAAGGGTTCAAGTTTGCCATTGACGACTTTGGCTCCGGTTATTCCTCCTTTCACTACCTTAAGCTGTTCTCCATTGATTACATCAAAATTGAAGGCGATTTTGTGAAGAATATCCCGCGAAATCAAAAAGACAGGGCTCTGGTTAAAAGCATTATTGCCCTGGCAAAGGATCTGCATATTTATACGATAGCGGAATATGTCGAGACTGCCGAGATTCTAAAGGCGGTGAAAGAGATTGGTGCCGACTATTCCCAGGGCTACTTTACCGGCAAGCCTGGCCCTGAGTTGAAAAACAACTGCTTGCGCCCGTAAAAAATATGCCCGCACGGAGGGGCTATCGAAGTCTGCGCTTATCTGCCAACAGAAGTGACTGCGAAAATCTGCACCACCTGTGACAACTTACAGAATTGAGGTATGTGAAAACACATAGTTTATCCCCCTCCCGTGGGTGGTCACAAAAAAAGGGGTGTTCCCTGAACGGAAACACCCCTAAAAACCCGGAAAAAAATTATTCGGCCTTCTTGCCGTCTTCCTGCTGCTTCAAACGATCCCGTGCAGCCTTGAGCTCTATATAATCCAGTTCCGCCTTTTGCAACGATTCATCCTGGCGGGCCTTGATCTCCTCAACCTTGGCATCAATTTTTCCCTGCTTGATCGACATGCCCCCGGCACCGAACAGGGTGTTTGCCAGGTAGGCAAAAGAAAAATGCATGAGTTCAATATCATCGTTTTTTATCTTGTCGATCGTCTCTTTATCCACCTCATAGGTGTCGAGAAAGGAACTTTCGAAGATAAAGCGACGAAAGCTGTCCAGGTCGGTAGAGGCCATAAAAAACATGCGCTTGGCGGCATCGGACAGGGTTGCCTGATGACCAAAGGATTTACGTCGCATGATAAGCCGCAGCCATTCCTTATTCATTTCATCACGCTCATCAACACCCTGGTCCAAACGCCATTCGCGAATGGTCCAATGTTTGGGTTCTTCAAAGCCCTTGCAGTGGGGTTCTTTGACCAGGAAAAAAAACTTATCCACTTCGGGGTCATCTGTTCCCCCCTCATGAAAATCCGCCATACCTACCGGATAATACCGACAGGCGGTGGGACGATCCTCGTAGACCGTACAGCCCTCAGGGGTGACAAAGGGACAGGCACTTTTTTCCTCGGTCAGCTTGATCTGTACGCCCGGCATATCGGTTTTTTCCAGATAGCTCGGCTCGGTGTATTGGGTTATAAATTCGTGGGCCGGGATACCGAGTCGCTGCCGCAAAATAAGAATATCAAAAGGGGTAAGAATAATTTTGATATTATGACAGCAGGCCGTAAAACAGGACACACCGGGATGACATTCAAACTGAAGCGGTGAGTCCAGAACCAGCTTCTCCGGTAGAATATTCGATGGATTTTTATCCGTACTTTTAAAAAAGTCGGATTCCTGATCTAGACGTTCATCTTCACTCATTGCTTTCTACCTCTTTATTATAAAATGGTTACACATCTTTTTGCGGGTTCTCATAACGATGTATCTTTGCAGCTGGTGCCGTTTTTCATGCACAAACTCTATATATTACCATCACAGGATTACCTGTCAAACCCAAAGCGTGCGTATTTTCCTTTTTAATGACCTTCCTTCCCTTGCCCCGCTTTTTTACCAACAAGCTATCCACTACTTGCTATTTCAAAAGAAAGTACGTATATAATCTATAAGTCGATAGAGATTCTGAAAAGATCTTTACGAGGTGTCTATCCGAAAATAGCCCGCGAAGATGGACTGTTTCCGGCTATTTTCATGGTGTATTGGAGCTGTGCCTGAAAACCCGGAGTCTACGTTTGTTCCGCTTATCCGGTCCAGCCATGCTGGTTTGCATTATAAAAAAAAGTACGTGGCCTGAGCAGGCCGATGTGCATATACATATATTTCAATGAAAAAAATATTTACACGAACCATCGACTTCACAAAAGTCGAGACTTTGATTTACCACCTGCCCGACGGGCCTGCCTTATCGGTCAACATGACCGGCCTTGAAGATCTCTTTGATATTGAAATGGAGATGGGGGAGATCTGCGACACATCCGACATAGACGGTGTGGTCCATTTTTTCCCAAAGGGCAACGCATAAAGACCTATTTCCCCCGCCTTCATGGCCGAGCCGCCTCCTGTAAACCTCAAGGCCGATGGACATATCCATACCCGGTTGTGCAATCACGCCCGGGGCGAAATGGAGGAATATGTCGAATCCGCTTTAGCGCTCGGACTGCAGCAGATTACCTTTCTTGAACACCTTGAGGTCGGCATCCGCTACGACCATCGAACCTGGCTCAGAGACGAAGATTTCGACGTTTATTTTCGTGAGGGAAAACGGCTCGCGGAAAAATACAGGGACCAAATCCTGATCAAACTCGGCCTGGAAGTCGGACTTAATCTCCAGGCCATGGATGCTGTCAGCCGGCAGCTCATTCGTTATCCCTGGGACAGCATCGGGCTGTCCTATCATTTTTATCACCATAACGGCCGCCATTACAACATGGTCAGCCGCAGACATGAGAATCTGGCCGCACTGGCCGAAATCGGGCAGGACTCGGTTATAAGCGATTATTTCGCAGGCCTGATCCACGGTGTCCAATCTCTTCCCTGTTCAGTCGTCTGTCACCTCGACGCAGTTCTCCGTCACTTACCACATCGTCGCTTCAACCAGAGCCACCAGCAGCAAATCGACAGGCTCCTTGTGCTCATGAAAGAAAAGGGCACGGCCCTGGAAATCAACACCTCCGGTTTTGCCATCCGTAATGAACCCTATCCGTGCAAAAGAATCATCCGCTCTGCAATAGAGTCCGGCATCCCGCTGGTTGCAGGATCAGACGCGCATCGCCCTGAAGATGTCGGAAGATTTTTTGACCGGCTCCCCCAATGGTTGCAGCAATAAATACGTAAGTGGTCACAGTCACCCTGTCTTTACACTGTCGTGACTGCCCGCATAGCGGACTATCGGAGTCCGCGCTTACCTGCGAACAGTCACGACAGCACAGGTAAGCGGAGACTCCGAATCCAGGGCACCTGAGACCACTTACAAAATTCGGGTAAATGGAAACGAGTAATTACCACCCCTGTGACGAGTTACATAAATATCCCCGCCCTCTCCAATGTCAGAAAAATGTAAGACCGGGATGTTATAATCCCAGTAGGAGAATACAATTAGGCTTTTTCCTCAGAAAAAGCTGCTGAGATGAAGGGGAGAAAATGCAAGAGTATACGGGAGAGACCGAACAGTGGCTGAAAATTTCCGCCCATGTTCTGAGGGAAGAACCGGAACAATTACAGAAATGCATCCTGGATATCTATAAAAACAAACCGGAGATGTGCAGTTACGCAACCGAGCTGGCCCAACTACGGATGACCGGGCCGAGCATGGAAAACAGTCTGTTACAGATCTGGGATGCAAAAACCGTGGACAGTATAGACCTCATCGTCCGACAAAACAGTCATAACCACCCGGCGGGGAGAGCACTCTCTTTTCTTGCCGACTTGGTAAAACTGGATCTTGAACGCAGCCGGATGATTCACTGAAATCCTTACTCAACACAAGCAGTACAGTTGTACCCGCTCAAGAAACCTGAATAAATTTACCCATGGCCGCCCTGAGGCTGTCCGCATTAAAAGGCTTGATCAGGATATCATTGACTCCGGCCTGTTCTGCGGCCTCATGATCCTGGGTATCGCTCTGGGTCGTCACCATAACAACAGGCAGCTCTTCCGAAGAGTATTTCTTGCGGATCCCTTCGGTCAGCTGGATGCCTGAAATTTCCGGCATATTCAAATCGGTCAGCACCAGGGCCGGTTTTTCCTGCTCCAGCCATTCCAGTGCCCCGGCCGGGAATTCAAATAGAACCGGTTCAAAACCGAGTTCATGCAGGGTCGCCTTATAGATATTTAAAATCATCCGTGAATCATCAACAGCACAAATTTTGACCCTCTGAGCCCCGCTGTCAACCTCGTCACCGATCGCCATGGCGGCAAACTCATCAAAACCATTCTTTTTCAGCAGGGCAACATAATGATTCCTGATGTCCTTGTGGGTATGCGGCAGATAGACCAGTGCCATTTCCTGAAAATAGTCTTCACCGGCAAGGTTTAAAAAGATATTATCCACCTGGGCATTGGTGATGATCTTGACGATGTGGCGGGCGTCATCGTCTTTATTCCGGGTCATGTTTTTGATGCCTGCGCCCAG
>CAZPXI010000111.1:0-8183 GCA_964590715.1 uncultured Desulfobulbus sp. | reverse complement strand
GATAAGGGAATTCGGGAATGACGGTGATGGGCAGCTCTCCGGTTGATAAGAATATTACGGAGTTGCAAATTCCGTCATCCCCGACTGGTTACGCTTTATGTAACAACGGTGTTGTTGTCGGGGTTCCAGGAATTAGTTTTTGACTAAGCTTTGGACGTAATCAGAAGTTTTTTTTATCAATCGATTTTTTATACACCTGAACAATTCCAGACAGGGGGACGGAGTGTATTCATTGTTTGATCCGGATACCGGCGACCAACTAGTGTCCGACCCTTGTCCGCGGCATCCTTATCCGACCGGACGCACGACATCTCTCCTGTTTTTTTGTCTTCTTTCTACCATATGTCTTGCCTTCTGTTCATCTGCAAGCGGTGCCTCAGGGACAGCGGATACGAAAAAAATAATGCAACTTGCCTACCGGTACTATACCGGAGAGGGACAGCCAGTAAACTATGTTAAGGCCCTGCGTCTTTATCTTGCTGCTGCCGAGCGAGGGAATGCTGAGGCGCAGTTTGTTGTCGGGGGCATGTTTTTTAAAGGATTGGGAACAGACCCGGATCAGCTAAAGGCATTTAAGTGGCTGCGTCAAGCGGAGCAGCAGGGGAAAACCAGTCCGGAGTCATTGGCGATTATCGGTACCATGTTCCTGCAGGGAATCGGGGTGCCGCAGAACTATCTGGAAGCAAAAAAATATCTCCACCTGGCCGCTGACCAGGGAGACGTTATGGCAAAAAAGAATCTGGCCTTTATCTATTACAATGGATTGGGTGAGGATCCCGACTTTGCAAAGGCGCTGGCGCTCTACACCGAGGTGGCCCTGCAGGGGGATAATGCGGCCCAGAATAATGTCGGTCTCATGCACGTCAACGGCCTCGGGACTGATGTTGACCGGGTGAAGGGGTATGCATGGTACAGTCTTGCCGCAAGTCAGGGCAACACTAGTGCCATGGTTGCCCGGAATAATTTGATGATACGGATGAACTGGGAAGAGCTCAACCAAGCCCAGGCGTATTCGATCGAATTATTTAAACAGGTTGAACAGAATGCCGAGACTGCACAAAGAGTGCAGTAAAGAGAGCGGCTTGCTTCGCGTCAGGTGAACTTTTCCTCACGTCGGAGGAGCCGAATGAGCTCCTCCACGGTTGCACAGGCCATGAATTCCTGTCTGAGTCTGCTTGCCCCCGGCAGCCCACTCAGATACCTGCCGACATGATTTTTTATACGAAACAGCATTTTTTCCGCCTGCAGGTATTCCGTGACCAGTTCTATATGCCGAAGTATAATCGGTAATCGTGCCGTAAGGCTGACGGGCCTGCCCGCTTTAGAAAATACCCATGGGTTTCCCAGGGCGCCGCGGCCGACCATGACGCCGTCGCACCCGGTTTTAGAGAGCATCCTCCGGCCATCGGTATAGGTGAGAATATCACCGTTTCCGATCACCGGAATGGACACCGCATCCTTGACCCGGGCAATGAGCTCCCAGTCGGCACAACCGCCAAAGGCCTGGCTCCAGGTTCTGGCATGCAGGGTAACGGCGCAGGCGCCGGCATTTTCAGCCATTTGGGCAAATTCAGGCGCAATTATTTTTTCACTATTCCAGCCGCTGCGGAATTTGACGCTCACCGGCAGAAGAGAATGAGCAACGACCTGAGTGATGATTCTTTCAGCAAGCTTGATCTCTTTCATCAGGGCGGCACCTGCCCCTTTTTTAACGACCTTACGGACCGGACAGCCCATATTGATATCGATAAAGTCACCATCGGCCCGGGTGATCAGGCCAGCAGCTTCAGCCATCACTTCCGGGTTGCTGCCAAAGAGTTGAATCGCCAGCGGTCTATCATCAGCCGTGGACTGTAGAAGAATTTTCGTGTTTTTCTGCCCGTACACAAGACCATGACAACTGATCATCTCCGTAAAGCAGAGGCCGGCACCCTGCTCGCGACAGAGAAGGCGAAAGGCGAGATCGGTATACCCGGCAAGAGGTGCAAGAACATACGGATTGTCAAGTAGAAGTGAAGCTATATCCATGATCGATCACCTCGCTTTTCAAGCTGGACGGGATCCGCTATTTTCCTGTTGAGTTTATCAAACATTGTAGTATAAGAGTGGCATTGCCTGTAACTGTTCTGCAGCAGTGCATCCCGAGCTTACGCTGGGCGGGGGTACTGCAGGACGGATTGTTTAGAATTGCAGCGACGTGTTCATGGATCCTGCGACATGTTTTTCAGCTCTTGAAAGCTGACACAATTTCATTTTATTTTTTTTTCTGCAAGCATTTTTTTTTCTGCAAACATAATCTGACGGAGCCCCGGCCATGAGTCTTTCATTTGATAGAGAGCAAACAGAACTCTCCACCCAGGAAATTGCCTCGCTGAAGGAAATGCGTACCCGTTGCGCCAAGCGAATTCTGTTGTCTACCTCTCTTGCAGCTTCCGGACATCCCGGAGGATCGTTGTCCTCTCTCGATATGCTGCTTGTCGCCTACGGGATGATCAAGCATGACCCCAAGCGGCCCCGCTGGGACGGCCGTGATCGTTTTGTCGAGAGTATAGGCCATATTTCTCCTGGTGTGTATTCTGTTCTTGCAGAATATGGATATTTTACCGAAGATGATTTTCTCTGCGGTTTCAGGCGCACCGGTTCAGGGTTTCCCGGCCATGTCGAATCCATTGTTCCCGGTGTTGAATGGGATACCGGCAATCTCGGTCAGGGGTTAAGCAATGCCGTCGGTATGGCCCAGGCATTCAAGATCAAGAGACAGGATAACCGGGTTTTCTGCCTGATGGGTGATGGTGAGCACCAGAAGGGACAGATTGTTGAGGCCGTTCGTTATGCCCATAAATATAAGCTTGATAACCTGACCGTCCTCCTCGATCGGAACCGGTTGCAGATCTGTGGCAAGACCAAAGACGTGATGCCGCAACCCATCGGCAAACTGTACAAAACTCTGGGCTGGAATGTGGTTCGCCTTGAGGACGGTCATGACTACAATGCCGTTTTTAAGGCTTTGAACGCTGCCTATAAAAACACTTCCGGTGTCCCGACCATTATCATCGCTCAGACCGTAATGGGGAAGGGGATATCCTTTATGGAGAATCTGGCCAAGTATCACGGGTCACCGCTTGGTCCTGATCTTCTTGCCGATGCGCTCAAGGAGCTTGGGGTAGAAAATGACTTTGATGCCTGGCAGCAGCGCCGTAACGATCCGGTAGGCACCAATACGATTATGGAGCCGAAGTCAGATTACCCTGAAGTGGCAGGCGGAGAACCGATACTGTATGAGGCCGGGACCGTAACCGATAACAGGTCGGCCTACGGCAATGCCCTGCTTGGTCTGGCCGAGGTAAATAACGTGGCCGGAAAACCTCCTGTTGTGACCGGTATTTCCTGCGACCTGGAAGGCTCGGTCAAGATGGGCGGTTTTCATAAACACAGCCCGTCTGCCTATTTTGAGGCCGGTATTCAGGAACATCATGCCGCCGGTATGGGCGGGGCCATGAGTACGGAGAACCTGGTTACTTTTTTCTCTACCTTTGGAGCATTTGCGGTATCCGAAGTCTACAATCAGAATCGTCTGAGTGATTTTAATCATGCCAATCTCAAGATTGTCGCGACTCATGTCGGGCTTGACGTTGGAGAGGATGGACCGACCCACCAGTGTATTGATTACCTCGGTCTTTTGAAGAACCTGTTTCGTTTCTCCGTATTCATGCCGGCCGACCCGAACCAGACTGATCGTATTGTCCGTTTTATCGCAACTGAGCCAGGCAATCATTTTGTTGGTATGGGACGTTCCAAGATACCGGTTATCACCACCGAAGACGGGGTTCCTTTTTACGGTACCGATTACACCTTTGTTCCCGGCAAGGCCGACTGGCTCCGTCGTGGAACCGAGGCCACGATTATAACTTACGGCGCCCTCACTCAGGCATCACTGGATGCCTGGAAGATTCTCCAGGAACAGGGACGTTCCGTCGGCGTGCTCAACATGGCCTCTCTTATACCGCTGGATGTGGACAGTCTTGTCGAGGCCGCTGAGATTGGGCCGATTCTAACGGTTGAGGATCATCATGTTGCAACCGGGCTTGGAGCCAGCGTCTCAGTTGCTCTCATGGATAAGGGGAAGTCCGTACCTCTTCGTCGCCTTGGGGTCTCCCACTATGCCTCTTCAGGTAAACCTGCCGAGCTCTATGCCGAGCAGGGACTTGATGCCGCCTCTATTGCTCAAGCCCTTCAGGAGCTGATCGAATAAAGGTCTGGGAAAAAGCGGGACAACAAAAAAGGCGCTGCATATTCTGCAGCGCCTTTTTTGTTGTTTTTTTTAAAAAATACGAATTAAGGCGTACCCTGTTTGGTCAGGTTTTCCTTCCGAATTTTGTTCAGGGTACCGATGTAAATCCGTTCGGATAAGTCATCAATGATAATGCTCAGGGCCTCGTTTTCCGCCGTTGTACTCAGGGTCTGGGCCGGATAGTCTTCCGTCCATATTTCATTGGGTACCTCCCAGAGTATTTTTTCGGTTTTCAGATCCTTTAGAACATAGCGAACCCCGATCTTGATTTTGACATCGGTGGTGACCGTATCTCCGCCCCAGGCAATACTTGGCAGATCAATGTAATAAATTTCTCCGGCAAGAATTAAGTCGGCCTTGGATTTTTCTTTAGTCAGGATCATAGCTTCCGACTGTTGAAACCAGCGGGACAGGGATTTATAGAGGGTGATATCGATGCCGAGTTTGCTGGTTCTGTTTTTCCATTCCGGCATGTAAATGGTTTTGGATGGTCCATCATAGACGCTGGGGAAATAATACCCGCAACCCCCGAGAAGAAGGAAAAAAGAGGCCAACAGGACGAGGATGGAGATGTTTTTTTTCACAGACGGACTCCGTAAGAAGAAAGTTCACTGGGCTATTGGGCCAACGCGTTGAATTTCAAAGAAATGTTTTTTTAATATTTTAACTTCATACAACAATATTAACAAGTTTGCCTTTTACCACAATAATTTTTTTTGGCTTTTTTCCCTGGATAAACTGGATTGTCCGCTCATCGGCCAGTGCCATTTCCTCTATTTGCTGACTGTCGATATCAGCCACAGCCTGGATACGGGATCGGACCTTACCATTGACCTGGATAACGATGGTGACCTCTTCTTCCTTCGCAGCCTCGGTGTTGACCTCGGGCCAGGCCCTGTGATCAAGGGCCGTATCGTGGCCGGTGACTTCCCACATTTCGCAGCAAAAATGAGGAACCATGGGGAAGAGGAGCTGTATTGTTGTCTCCAGGGCCTCTTTGATAACCGCCGGTTTAAGAATGTTTTTTGTGTCGTCTGCGGACAGGGTACTGATCAGATTGATCAACTCCATAACCGCGGAGATCGCGGTGTTGAAATGAAAGTTGCTTTCAATGGAATCCGTGACCCGGGCAATGGTCTGGTGCGTTTTCCGATAAAGTTGACTGTTTTTTGTATCCAGTGAAGAACTATCAGAGGCTGTGTTCTCACTAAAACAGTCGAGATGCTGATGGATAAGACGATAGACGCGGTTAAGAAATCGCGATGACCCGTCAACGCCCTGGGCGTTCCATTCAAGATCTCGTTCCGGAGGTGCGGCAAACAGGGAAAACAGGCGTGTAGTATCGGCCCCGTATTTTTCTATTAGATCACTGGGGTCGACAACATTTCCTTTTGATTTTGACATCTTGGCCCCATCTTTAATCACCATGCCCTGGGTGAGAAGGTTGGTAAAGGGTTCATCGATATCAAGATAGCCGAGATCCCGGAGGACCCTGGTGAAAAACCTGGAATACAACAGGTGGAGGATGGCATGTTCAACTCCACCGATATATTGATCGACCGACAGCCAGTAGGCGGCGGCTTTTTTATCTAGCGGCGCCTGTTCATTGCGTGGGCTGGTATAGCGGGCAAAATACCAGGAAGACTCCACAAAGGTATCCATAGTGTCGGTCTCACGTCGTGCGCTGTCACCGCATTTTGGACATGTCGTCGTATAAAAATCCTCCTGCTGGTGCAGGGGGGCATGGGCGCCGTCAGGAGTATCGGCTCCGGGAAGGGCAACTGGGAGCTGATCTTCAGGAATCGGCACTGTCCCGCAGTTGTCACAGTAAATGATGGGGATTGGCGCACCCCAGTATCGTTGTCTTGAAATGCCCCAGTCCCTGAGCCTGTATGTGATATGGGCCTTGCCGAATCCTTTGGCCTCGGCCTGTTCTATTATCCGTGTTTTAGCCTCTGCTGAAGCCATACCGGTAAACTCGCCGGAGTCTATAAGGATTCCAGGTTCTTCAGAGGCTGTTTCCATGGCAGTCGCGTGGAGTTCCGTCGCCGGCGGCTGGACAACCGGTCTGATGGGAAGGTTGTATTTGACGGCAAATTCAAAGTCACGTTGATCATGGGCCGGAACAGCCATGACGGCACCTGTTCCGTATTCTATCAGAACAAAGTTGGCAACATAGATTGGAACCCGTTCACCATTATACGGGTTGATACAGTATGCACCGGTAAAAACACCGTGCTTCTCCGGTTCCTGATCGGCTGCGGCTCTTTGTTTTTCCAGCAGCGTTTTTTCTATAAAACTGTGGACGTTGTTTTCCTGTTCCCTGCCTTTGATCAATTGATCAATAAGCGGATGCTCCACAGCCAGCGACATAAAGGTGACCCCGAAAATAGTATCCGGTCGGGTAGTGAAGATGGTGACTTTTTCTTTGCTGTCCTCTACCTGAAAATCACAGGCCAGACCCTGACTCTTGCCGATCCAGTTGCGTTGCATGGTAACAACCTTTTCAGGCCAGCCTGTAAGCTTGTCGAGATCCTGCAGCAGTTCCTCGGCATAATCGGTAATTTTGAAGAACCAGCCGTGCATGATTTTCGGTACAACCTGCTGATCGCAGCGCCAGCAGGCGCCGTCAATGACCTGTTCACGAGCTAAAACCGTTTTGCAGTCATCGCACCAGTTAACAGTTGTTTCCTTGCGATAGACCAGACCTTTTTCGAGCATCTGCAAAAAAATAAATTGTTCCCAACGATAATACTTTGGGTTACAGGTGGCAATTTCCCGGTCCCAGTCATAGCTCAGCCCCATGGCCTTGAGCTGCTCACGCATATAGTCAATATTGTCATAGGTCCAGGAGGCAGGGTGAATACCTCTTTTCATGGCGGCATTTTCAGCAGGCAGGCCGAAAGCATCCCAGCCCATGGGGTGCATTACATTGTAGCCCCGCATCCGCTTATAGCGGGCAATGACATCACCTATGCTGTAATTGCGGACATGCCCCATGTGAATTCGTCCGGAAGGGTAGGGAAACATTTCAAGGACATAGTATTTTTCCCGGTCCGGATCTTCACTGACCTTATAGGCTTTTTTCTGTTCCCAGTGCTGTTGCCACTTACTTTCAATGGTCTTGAAGTCGTATCTGTTTGTCATGTTGTTCATGGAAAAGTGAAAAGAAGAATGGGATGCTAAAGTGTTGTCGGTATCATTTTTTTTGGTTGCAGGGCGGCGGTATGGACGGCTCATCAACCCAGATCGCCGGGAGGCTGCATGGAAGTGTAGTTTTCAAAGGTCGTGTATTCGGCCAGAAAGGTTAACTTGACCGTACCTGTCGGACCATTTCTCTGCTTACCGATAATTATTTCAGCCAGACCACGGTTCGGGTTATCTTCCGCCTTATTATACACTTCGTCTCGGTAGATAAAACCGATCACGTCGGCATCCTGTTCAATGGCGCCGGATTCACGCAGGTCGGAGAGCTGGGGCCGTTTATCGGTACGGCTTTCCAGGCCCCGGTTTAGCTGCGACAATGCGACCACAGGTACATCAAGCTCTTTGGCCATGGCCTTGAGAGAGCGGGAGATATCGGATATCTCCTGGGTTCTGTTTTCATTTTTGGAGGATCGTCCCTGCATGAGCTGCAGGTAATCCACAACGACCATACCGAGATCGTGTTCGGATTTGAGTCGTCGTGCCTTGGCCCGCATTTCAAGAACTGTTATACCTGCGGTGTCGTCAATGTGAATGGGCGCTTCGGCAAGGATACCAGTTGCTCTAGTTAAATCGGGCCAGTCTTTTTCAAGCAGCCTGCCGGTACGGATACGTTGGGAATCTATACGGCCTATGGAACAGAGCATACGGAGGGCAAGCTGTTCCATGGACATCTCAAGACTGAAGA
>CAZPXI010000110.1:0-8245 GCA_964590715.1 uncultured Desulfobulbus sp. | reverse complement strand
AATATGAGGCACTCCTGAACAGTTACATTCCCAGGTAAAGGCAAGTTTTTTTGCGTTTACCAGAATAGTTACAAACAATAATGCAACTCTGAGACAATGCATCATTTTCAATACAAAGATAACCAGCTGTACTGCGAGGACGTTGCGGTGGTGGATATTGCCGCCAAGGTAGGAACCCCGTTCTACCTCTACAGTGCTGCGACTCTGAAACGCCATTTCAATGCCTTTGACAGCGGCTTTGAGGGAATCGATCACCTGACCTGCTTTGCGGTCAAGGCCTGTTCCAATATTTCCATCCTGCATCTGTTTGCCGGTATGGGCGGAGGGGCCGATATTGTTTCCGGTGGTGAACTGTTCCGGGCCATGAAAGCCGGTATTGACCCTTCTCAAATTATCTATTCCGGGGTCGGTAAAACCGAAGCCGAGATGCGCGAGGCCCTTTTTGCCGGGATCCTGCTCTTTAACGTCGAATCAGCCCAGGAGCTTGACCGGTTGCAGAAGGTGGCCGCCGAACTTGGGACCACGGCCCCGGTCTCCTTCCGAATCAACCCCGACGTGGACCCAAAAACCCATGCCTACATCTCAACCGGTCTGGCCAAAAACAAGTTTGGTATTCCGGTTGGTGAGGCCCTGCAGGAGTATGTCCGCGCCCAGGCCATGGACAACATTGAAGTCCTCGGCGTCAGCTGTCATATCGGTTCACAGCTGACCCAGGTAGAGCCCTTTATCGAGGCCCTGCGCAAGATTAAAATCTTTGTCGGCCGCCTGCAGGCCGAAGGCATCGCAATCAAATACCTTGATCTCGGCGGCGGGGTCGGTATTACCTATAATGACGAAGAACCGCCTCATCCCCATGTCTATGCCGAGGCGGTGAAAAACGAGATGCAGGATATGGACTGTACCCTGATCCTGGAACCGGGCCGGGTTATTGTCGGCAACGCCGGTATTCTGGTCACCCAGGTCCAGTACACCAAGGTGAACGCGGGCGGCGAGAGCCAAAAACGATTTATCGTTGTTGATGCGGCCATGAATGACCTGACCCGGCCCAGCCTCTACGGCGCCTTCCACGAGATTCTGCCGGTCCGCGAGACCGGTCGGAAAAAACAGGAAGTGGATGTGGTCGGCCCCATCTGTGAAACCGGCGACTTTCTGGCCCGGGACCGTTTACTGCCCGAGGCCCGACAGGGTGAACTGCTGGCCGTCATGAGCAGCGGCGCCTATGGGTTTACCATGTCCTCCAATTACAACTCCAGGACCCGCGTCGCGGAAGTGCTTATCAGTGGCGACCAGATACATCTTATCCGCAGTCGCGAGGATTATGATGATCTTATCCGTGGCGAAAGCCTGGTGGAGATCCCGTGAAGATCGCAAAACTTCCCCTGCCCTTTGTCAAAATGAGCGGCACAGGCAACGACTTTATCCTTATCGATCACCGTGAACCCGCTATTCACCCGGAAGCCATGGCTGAATTTGCCCAACGGATCTGCCGGCGCAAATTTTCCGTTGGTGCCGATGGCCTGATCCTGATTGAGGAATCCGAACAGGCTGATTTCAGCTGGAAATTTTTTAATGCCGACGGTTCGATGGCCGAGATGTGCGGCAATGGGGCACGTTGTGCGGCCCGCTTTGCCTATATGCACGGCATTGCTCCGGCCCGGATGTGCTTTGAAACCATTGCCGGGATCATTGAGGCCAAAGTCTCGGACATCAATGTCTCCATCAAAATGACCACGCCCAGGGATTTCGACTTGCACCGGGATATTGAAGTGGAAGGAGAAAAAATTACCCTGCATTCGGTTGATACCGGCGTGCCGCATGCAGTAATCTTTGTCGACGAAATCGATCAGGTGGACGTCTGCGCACAGGGCAGCCGCATCCGTAACCACGAAGCCTTTATGCCGGCCGGAACCAATGTCAACTTCATCGGCCGTCATGGGGATGCCTTTAAAGTCCGGACCTATGAGCGCGGGGTTGAAGATGAAACCCTGGCCTGCGGAACCGGTGCGGTTGCCGGTGCCCTGATGAGCGCTCTTCTGGAAGAGGCCGGCTCGCCGGTGGACATTATCACTTCCGGCGGCGACCGGCTGACCATCCTCTTTGATCTACAGGACGGACCACAGGCTGAGAATGTCTTTCTCAAGGGTCCGGCCCATGTGGTCTATAACGGTGAGCTGACCGGCGAAGCACTCTTATAATCATTTCCCTGCGCCCCTGTGGCGCCGGGAAAAATTCGCAGCAAAACCATGAAGAACGGCCGACTTTTAGAAAAAATAAAAAATTTCCGGATTGGAGGGAAATCATGAAACCCATTCAAGGTGCCATAACAGCAATCGTCACCCCCATGCTTGACGGTCAGGTTGACGAGCAGGGACTTGTTGATCTGATAGAATTCCAGATTGAAGGTGGTATCCACGGACTTGTTCCCTGCGGAACCACTGGTGAATCGGCAACTCTTAATTTTAATGAGCATAAACGGGTTATTGAACTGACTGTGAAAACAGTCAACGGCCGGGTGCCGGTCATTGCCGGAACCGGGGCCAACAGTACCCTTGAGGCCATTGAGCTCAGTGCATCAGCCAAGGCCAGCGGTGCCGACGCCACCCTGTCGGTTGTGCCCTACTACAACAAACCAAGTCAGGAAGGGCTCTATCAACATTTCAAGGCCATCCATGATGCGGTTGACATCCCGATGGTACTCTATAATGTGCCCAGCCGGACCGTGACCAATATGGAACCGGCGACCGTTGCCCGCCTGGCCGAACTGCCGGGAATTATCGGCATTAAGGAGGCGAGCGGCAGCCTGAATCAGATCAGTGCTGTTCTCCGCTGCTGTCCCGATGATTTTGTTCTCCTGTCCGGTGACGACTTCACCTGCATGCCGACCGCACTTGTCGGGGGCAAAGGAGTTATCTCGGTGACCTCAAATATCGAACCTGCAGGCATGGCCACCATGATGGAAGCCGCCCTGGCCGGTGACCTGGAGAAGGCCAATGCAATCCATTACCGCCTGTTCGGACTCATGGGCACCATGTTCTGTTATTCCAGTCCGGCCCCGGCCAAAAAGGCCCTGGAGTTGATGGGCAAGATCAAGTCCGGTGAAGTCCGGCTGCCCATG
Source organism: uncultured Desulfobulbus sp. (assembly GCA_964590715.1). Lineage (GTDB taxonomy): Bacteria > Desulfobacterota > Desulfobulbia > Desulfobulbales > Desulfobulbaceae > DRLX01. Next base: position 5,130 of record CAZPXI010000110.1, on the reverse strand, counting down.
ACCCAGATGGATGAAGCTTCTCTGGCCAAACTGACCGCTGAGATGAGGACGGTCGGGCTGCTCTAAGCATTAGGCGTTGGGTAGTAGTGCCTTACAGCTCAATTCCTGTCATAAAAAAAAGAAAATTATGATACGATTTTTATAATATTTTCATCGGGGTAGGGTGGGCACCGCCCACCAGAAAACTTCGAGCAGGCACCATAAAGGTGGGCGGTGCCAACCCTACGGATTTCACTTTATCAACTTACTGGAGTTGCGGGCAAAGCCCGCCTTAGATAATTAGGCATTCTAACAAACGATGGATTCCCACCTTCGCGGGAATGACGGTCGAAAAGACTTTTTACGAATCCATCACAAATACCATCCGGAATTTTTAAACAGAGTACTCTATGACAAAAGTAATTGTAGCCGGCGCTGCCGGTCGAATGGGCCAGCGAATCAGCTATATGGTCGGGCAGAATCCGGATCTTGAGCTGGTTGCGGCCTTTGAACAGGAGGGCAGTCCGGCCGTGGGCAAGGATGTTGGTGAAAACGGCGGCTTCGGCACCACCGGAGTCCGTATCTCGGCCGGTCTGGAATCGGTCATTGATCAAGGTGATGTGATCATAGACTTCACCTTTCACAAGGCCACCATGGAATTTGCCAAAATAGCCGCTGCCCACAAGCGGGCCATGGTTATCGGCACCACCGGCTTAAGCAGCGAGGATCTGGCTACCCTGAAGACTCTGGCCGACGGCGCCTTTCCCTGTGTCCAGGCCCCGAATATGGCCGTGGGCGTCAATGTTCTCTTCAAACTGATAGAAAAAACAGCCGGTGTCCTGGGTGATGCCTATGACGTCGAGATTGTCGAGGCCCATCACCGGATGAAAAAGGATGCCCCGTCGGGAACCGCCCTCAAACTTGGTGAGATGGCAGCCAGTGGCCTTGGCCGGGATCTTGCCGAGGTCGGCGTCTATGAACGCAACGGGATCATCGGCGAACGAACCGATACGGAAATCGGTATCCAGACCATCCGGGCCGGAGACATTGTCGGGGAACACACGGTCTATTTTGCCGGAGCCGGTGAACGGATCGAAATCACCCATCGCGCCCACAGCAGAGACAACTTTGCCCGCGGTGCAGCCCTGGCTGCGGCCTGGGTTGCAGATAAAGACAACGGCATGTACACCATGTTTGATGTCCTCGGTCTGGCCGACTTCTAGCCTGCAACCAATTACGACGGCAGAGGATTTGTTCGAGCTCTGACTCTGCCGTCCTGTTGCTCAAGCATGAACGGTTTTAACGGACAACAGACTGTTGCCTGCTGCATCGGCCTGGGCTCCAACCTGGGCAACTCCCTGCAGATCCTGCAGGATGCCTGGCAACGGCTCGGCGAGCAGGATGGTATCAACCTGCAGGCCCTGTCCGCCCCCTATCGAACCGAGCCGGTTGGCATGAAATCCGAGCACTGGTTCATCAACGCCGCCGGTCTGCTCACAACCACCCTCTCCCCGGAAGCACTGCTTGATCAGCTGCTCCGTGTTGAACAGGAGTTTGGACGCAGACGGAATCCGCACAACAGCGGCTACCAGGACCGAACCCTTGATCTGGACTTACTGCTTTACGGGGATCTCAAAATTGAGGCTCCCCGACTGCAGCTGCCCCATCCGGAAATGCACAAACGGCTGTTTGTCCTGGTTCCCCTTGCCGAACTTGATCCGACTCGACTGCATCCACGATTTCAGTGTTCCCTGGACGAACTCAGGCTGCAACTTCTTCATGAACACAGTGCCTTGATCCCGGAACAAATGGACTGGCTGCCGTCTGAAAATGACTAACGACTTGCTCTTTCGTTGTTTTGAACCAGCACCGATATTTTTTTTATGTTTACCCAAAATGAATTAGACATTTCCTTTACCGGGACTATAATAGAACTATGTGCATGTGCAGGCAAAGTATACAGGCCGGATGGCTGCAGGAACAGTAGATGAGTCCGGTTCGCCTTTTTATACTCGGAGTTCTTTTTTACATTGCCTGGCGGCTGATTCGCGGGCTGGGACAACAAAAAAGAACAGACAACGAACAACGGCAATCCCGGTCAACAGCGGTTAAAGATGTCTTGGTTGAAGACCCGGTCTGTCACACACTCATTCCAAAAGGTCAGGCTATCCGGCTCCGCCGGCAGGGCAAAACATTTTATTTCTGCAGTGAAAAATGCTGCGATACATTTACCGGGGAATCCGGAGGGGAAGAATGAAATTTTTTATAGATACCGCAAATATTGAGGAAATCAAAAAAGGCCTTGAACTCGGGATGGTCGACGGAGTGACCACCAATCCCTCCCTGGTCTCCAAAGAACAGCGTCCCTTTTCAGATATCCTGGCTGATATCTGTGCCATCGTCGACGGCCCGATCAGTGCCGAGGTTGTCAGCCTGGATGCGGACGGGATGGTGGAAGAGGCTCGTGAGCTGGCCAAGATCAGCGACAACATCGTTGTTAAGATACCAATGATCGAAGAGGGCCTCAAGGCCGTCAAACGATTAACCGATGAAAACATAAAGACCAACGTCACCCTGGTGTTTTCCTCTTCCCAGGCCCTGCTTGCGGCCAAGGCCGGAGCAACCTATGTCAGCCCCTTTGTCGGCCGCCTTGATGATATTTCGCAGAACGGCATGGATCTGATCGGCGAGATTATGACCATCCTGCAGAATTACGGCTTCGATACCGAGGTAATAGTGGCCTCGGTGCGCAGCCCCATGCATGTTGTCGACTCCGCCCTCATGGGCGCCCATATTGCCACCATTCCGTATAAGGTTATTTCCCAGCTGGCCAAGCATCCGCTGACCGATATCGGTATGGAAAAATTTCTCGCCGACTGGGAAAAACGACAGAAATAGCACTCCCCAGGACAGGACGACCTATGCGTTTTCTGATACCTCTGCTCTTTATTCTTGCTTTGCCCGGATATTCCCTGGCCACTCTTTATACCTATGTCGATGGCCAGGGGATTCGTCACTATACCAATGTTCCCGGAGACAGGCGGGCCAAACTGGTTCGGCCGGAAACTCAGTGGCGACAGTCCAAACCTAAAATCCGGAAGCTGAGTATACAGAAATCACTGCAACGACAGAAACAGCATCAACGTACGGCCTATGCCGGTATTGAAGAACATATCCGGCGTGCCTCTTTTGAGCATCGGGTTGATCCGCTGCTGATCAAGGCAATTATCAAGACCGAATCCAACTTCAATCAGTTTGCAGTCTCCGCACATGGGGCACAGGGCTTAATGCAGCTCATGCCCGGCACCGCAAAGGAGCTGCAGGTGACCGACCCCTTTGATGCCTACCAGAATATCTCCGGCGGCACCCGGTATATTCGCAGCATGCTGGACAACTATCGTGGCGATCTTCAACTCAGTCTGGCAGCCTACAATGCCGGGCCGGGCCGGGTTTCCCGCTTCGGCAAGGTACCGCGCATTCCGGAAACAATGGCCTATGTCCGTAAAGTCATGCAGTATTACAGATCCTATCAAAGGGGGGGGAGCCCATCGACGAGCATTAACGTCCGCCGACTGGTAACCATCAATTGAAGGAAAGAAGCAACCCCCTGAACCTTCCGAATCTGATCACCGGTTTTCGCTTTATACTCTCCGGTTTTCTCGCCCTGCTGCTCACGTTTGAGCAGACGCAATCCATGGCTCTTTTCGCCTGGCTGGTCTTCAGTATTGCTGCGTGCTCGGACTGGGTTGACGGCTACTTTGCCCGCCGATATGACAGCGTAACCGCCCTGGGTAAACTGATAGATCCCCTGGCCGACAAGATTCTGGTCACCACCGCCCTGATCATGCTGATCCCCCTGGACCGGATCCCGGCCTGGGTGGCACTGGTCATCCTGGCCCGGGAAATTCTGATTACCGGGCTGCGGGGAGTCGCTTCCGCTGAAGGTGTGGTTGTTGCCGCCAGCGGCCTGGGAAAAATTAAATCCATTACCCAGTATATCGGCCTCGGAACCTTGATCTTTCCCCTGGGTATACTCCCTGTTCCCTACCTGCACCAGATCGGGCTCATCATAGTCTACATAGCCCTGGTATTAACGGTCTGGTCGGGAGCCGATTATTTCTATAAACTTCGCAAGGTCTTTTTGTAGTATATCATTCAGCCCGCGACCAACATCACTCCCATCACAATAAGAAACCCGTAGATGATCCGCAGATAGGTCTTGCGATCGATTTTCCCGGTCATCCTTGAGCCAAGCACTGTGCCGACAAGGACAAATGGTGCGGTGGCGGCAAAATACCCTGCGGTTGTCAGTGTAGACACTCCGGTCAGCGCATGAACAAGAGCCGTCAAGGTTCCGTTTACAACAAAAAAACCACTCAGGGTTGCCTTGATTTCCTCTTTTTTCCAGTCGGTCAACGTCGTGTAGACAATGGTCGGCGGACCACCGGCGCTGAAGGCCGCGCCGATAGCCCCGGTCAGAAAACCGGCGATATAGCCCCAGATTCGTGCCGGATTGAGTGGCCGGGGACGGGCCAGCAGGTTATAAAGGCTGTAGATGATGAGCAGCAGACCGATGCCGGTGCGGATAACGTTTGAATCAACTCTTTTAAGCAGGGTCACGCCCACGAAAACCCCGGGGATTGAGCCGAGAACCAGGGGCAGAATCTTCCCGCGATCCAGGTACCTGCGCAACTGTACAGCAAGGTACACGGTGATTATCAGCCCATTGAGGATACACAGCGGCACTGCGGCCTTGATATCGATAATCAGAGCAAGCAGAGGAATGGCCACCAGGGCGGAGCCGAATCCGGTCAGTCCCTGGATGAAACCAGCGCCAAGAAAGATAAAACCAGCCAGCAGATAGGTTGTCATAGGCGGTAGCAGCAATGAAAAAGAATGATGGAGAACGGATGGACAGGCGCGCTACTCTACAACCTCCTTCCACTGGTGTCAATTTTCTCCATGTTGCCGGAAGTGACAATCTATCGACACCAAAGGTCGCTTTCTTCTTGACAGCAAAAAGCCAGGTGCAGTATTACATGGTGCACTTCATTTCTCTATGCCGGAGTGGTGAAACTGGTAGACGCACTGGACTCAAAATCCAGCGATCTTATGATCATGTCGGTTCGACTCCGACCTCCGGCACCATTT
>CAZPXI010000109.1:0-8259 GCA_964590715.1 uncultured Desulfobulbus sp. | reverse complement strand
TGGTGATAAGCGGCCGGGCCCTGGTGACCCGCAACGATGAACAGCTGGAACTGGGGCCGGGACAGTCGGTGGATATCGGCCAGGGCGACATTCACCGGGCGTGGAATGATGGTGACTGTGACGTGGTTTTTATAGAAATACAGCTCGGCGAATATTTTGGCGAGGATGATATTGAACGATTGGAGGATGATTATGGTCGGAAAGGTACACGATGAGTGAAAGAGATCTGGACAGGATTCTGACCCGGGTACACGGCCTTGCCGGGGAGCTGGAGCCTTTTCGTGAGATGCTGCTGGCCAATGTGGTGATGATCAGCGAGATCCCGGCCCCGACCTTCGCTGAGGAGGAGCGAATCGGTTTTCTTCAGCAGCGATTTACCGAGAGCGGTCTGGACACGACCTCCATTGACGAGATCGGCAACGGAGTCGGTATCCTGTCCGGCACCGAGGGTGAGCAGACCATCCTGTTGACAGCCCATGCCGATACGCCCTTTCCGGTGTCGGAAAATCATTCCTGTACATTGGAAACCGACCGGATCCTCGGGGCTGGGGTTGCGGATAATTCACTCGGGCTTGCCGTGCTGGTGACTCTGCCGACCATTCTGGAAGGATTGAATATCCGCTTGAAGAGCGATTTGCTTTTCCTTGGCGCCACCGCCAGTCTTGAGCAGGGCAATCAGCGGGGACTACGGTTTTTTCTTGCCAACACCAATCGCGCACTTGCCGCCGGAATCTCCATCGAAGGGGCGCCCCTTGGCCGTCTCCATTACCGTTCCATGGCCTCGCTCGGCGGCATGATCTCCTGTCACGTCAGCCGCAAGGTCAGCCAGAAAAGTGCGATTGAGGTTCTCAACCGGATTATCAACCGATTAGGTGCAATTGACCTGCCCCAACAGAATCACACCGGATTGGTCTTTGGTGAGATTTCAGGCGGAGCCTCCTATAAAATACCCGCCCGTAACACGCAACTGACCTTTCAACTGCGAAGCGATGATGACCAGACCGTGGCCGACATCAGAAACCAGATCAACGCCATTGTCGATGACGAGGCCAGAGAAAAGGGCGTTTCCTGCCATCTTGAGGCTATTGCCCGGACAAGGGCCGGTGGGCTTGAATCCGATCATACTCTGGTTGTGTTGACTCGTAAAATTATGTCCGCTCTTGGTATTGCATCCCGGGAGAGTATCTATTCCGCAATAATATCCGGGTATGTGGAACAGGAGCTTCCGGCAATCTGCCTTGGGATTACCGATGGAGACAACATCAACTATCCGGACGAGTATGTGGAGATCGAACCGATTCTAACCGGTGTTGCCCAGCTTATTGGCGTACTCATGGCCATAGACGGAGGATGCTGTGCTCAATATTGATAACTGGCTGCAATCGAATACTTTCCATCACGGTCAGTTCTGGGATCTGCTTGGACTTATCAAGGAAAAAGAAAAGAAGAATCTGACCATTTCCCTGTGTATTCCGACCTTGAACGAGGAGAAAACCATCGGTAAGGAGGTGGTTTTATTTAAATCCGAGCTTCAGGACCGATATCCGCTCCTGGACGAGATTGCGGTAATCGATTCCGGTTCCATGGACCGGACCCTTGAGGTCGCATCCTCTTTCGGCGCCGATGTCTATCACTCGGCCGAAATTCTGCCGGAGATGGGGTTCAAGCGGGGTAAGGGCGAAAACCTGTGGAAGGCGATCTACCAGCTTAAGGGTGATATTATTGTCTATGTGGATGCGGATATAAAAAATATACATCCCCGTTTTGTCTATGGTCTGGTCGCCCCGCTGATCCACCGTTCCGAGATCAAGTATTGCAAGGCCTTTTATGATCGACCTCTGGCGCTGTCCAAAGAGATACGGCCCTCGGGCGGTGGCCGGGTGACCGAAATTCTTGTCCGACCGATTTTTTCCCTGTTTTTCCCTGAACTGACCGCAATTATTCAGCCGCTTTCCGGTGAATATGCCGTTCGCCGCGAGGTGCTGGAGCGAATTCCCTTTCCGGTCGGCTACGGGGTGGAAACTTCGCATCTGCTTGACGTTTACTTTGAGTACGGGCTTGATGCCTTTGCCCAGACCGATCTGGACCGGCGGGTTCACCGGCATCAGGAGACCCGTGATCTCGGCAAGATGTCCTTTGGTATTCTCCGTACTTTTTTCAAGCGGATGAAGGCACGGGGCATGGTCAATGATCTGCCCGAATTGACGGCCAACCTGCGTCAGTTTCTGGCCCAGGAAAACCGGTACGAGCAGGTGATTCATGAGATCTATGAAGAAGAACGCCCGCCTATGATTGAAGTCCCCGCCTATCGGAAAAAATACGGTTTGGATACGGCCTGAAGCCATGCCTTCCCCCGCAGAGCATGGGAATGCACCCATCCCTAACCCCTAACCCACAATCCCTAAAATGCGTATTGCCATTGTCCATTATCACCTGCAACCCGGTGGGGTGACCCGTATAATCGAACATACCGTGGCAGCCCTGGCCGGCAGCGGTATCTCTCTTGTAGTCCTGACCGGCCAGGAGCCCGGGCCGGATTTCCCGGCCCCTTTCAAAGTCATCCCGGCGCTTCAGTACGAAGCCCAGCGGTCGGCCTCAACACCTGTTGAGCTGATGGAGACCATGAAAGATGCGGCCCGTGAAAGTCTGGGTGCGCTGCCTGATCTGTGGCATATTCATAATCACAGCCTCGGGAAAAATACAATTCTGCCTCAGGCCCTGCATCTCCTTGCCGAAGAGGGCCACCCCCTGCTTCTGCATATCCATGATTTTGCCGAAGACGGGCGGCCGGCCAACTATCATATGATGTTGGAGAAAATGGCCGACGGCAGTAAGAACGCAATGTCGAAGCTGTTGTATCCGGCCGCAGATCATGTGCACTACGGGGTGCTTAATGGCAGGGATTTTTCCTTTCTCCAGGATGCCGGAGCGCACACTGACTGTTTGCACCTACTGGCAAACCCTGTACAGCTCCATGTCGAGCAGCAGGATACGGAACCTGCTCCAACGGAGCGTCTCTTCCTCTATCCGACCCGGGCTATCCGTCGTAAGAATCTGGGGGAATTTCTCCTCTGGTCGGCAGTGACCGGAGAGGGTAACCGTTTTGCCACCACCATGGGGCCGGAAAATCCGCGAGAACGGCCCCGTTATGAACAGTGGAAACGATTTGCGACGGAACTTGACCTGCCGGTGGAGTTTGAGCTGGCGTCCCGGCCCGGAAACAGCTTTGTCCAGTTGCTCGGGCAGGCCAGAGGACTTGTTACCACCAGTGTGGCGGAGGGGTTTGGTCTGGCTTTTCTGGAACCCTGGCTGGTCGGACGGCCGGTCTGTGGTCGTGATCTGCCCGAGATTACCGACGAATTTCGTGACCAGGGTATTGTACTGCCTCACCTGTACAGCCGTCTGGATGTGCCGGTTCAATGGATCGGCCGCGGCAGGCTGCTGGATTGTGCAGTCGCCGGGCAGGAAAAGAGTCTTGCCGCCTATGGCAGGGAGCCGGGAACGAACTGCCTGGACAGAATCCTCGCCGCCTGGATTAAGGAGGGCAACGTGGATTTTGGTTGTCTTGACGAAGAGATGCAGCAACTGGTGATCCGTCGTCTTGTCCGTAATCCGCAGGATGCAATATTTCTGAGGCCAGACAGTCTGCCGGATCCTGTTTCCTGTGATGCACCGCTTGAAATCAACCGGAAAATTCTTGAGCAAAGGTACAGCCTGTCCGGATATGGGGCACGCCTGCGCGAGGTGTACAGCCGGATTGCCGACTCGGTATCGACACCGCTTGATGCACTTGACGGCGAACAGCTGCTCAATCACTTTCTGGCTCCGGAACGGTTGACTCTGTTGCGGGTTGATTGATATGAGGGAAAAAGGGGACAGATTTATTTTATCGGAAAAAAATAATGACCGAAAGAGAACCAGGCTGCCGGAAGATAAAATAAATCTGTCCCCTTTTTCGCAGGTTGCCGGGCAGCTCCTGCACCCGCTTACGCCGATTCCCACCGGTTTTTCCACCGGAACTTGTTCCCTGCAGCCCAAGGTGGTGATCTTCGATATCTATGGAACCCTTCTGATTTCCGCCGCCGGTGATGTCGGTCCGGATTCGGCCAAGGATGATGAACAGGCTTTCCTGCTGGCCCTGGTGGACGGCGGCTGGGATCCGGCCCTGGTTCACGAAAAGGGTACCAGCCTCCTGCAGGAGGAAATCCATACCGTCCACCGGGAAAAAAAAGCGCAGGGTGTACATTTTCCGGAAATTGATATTCTGCAGATCTGGCACCGGGTTTTAATCCGCCTGGGCCTGCTCACTGAAGGTGAAAATGAAATAAAAATAAAATTAAAAAAAATTCAGTTGACCGCCCTTTCCTACGAATGCAGGACAAACCCGGTCTGGCCCATGCCGGGCCTGTTGGAGACACTCAGCGGATTGCAGGCCAAGAAAATCAAATTCGGCATCCTCTCAAATGCTCAGTTTTACACCCCGATTCTTTTTGAAACGCTCTGTAATCAATCTCTAAACGACTTGGGGTTTGATCCCCGCCTCTGTCTTTTTTCCTACCGGGAAGGCGAGGGAAAACCATCGCCGAATCTGTTCTCCACCCTGGTATCACGGCTGGACGATTATGGTGTTGCCGCATCCGAGATTCTCTATGTCGGCAACGACATGCTTAAAGATATCCATCCTGCCGCAGATGTCGGTTGGCAGACCGCCCTTTTTGCCGGCGACAACCGTTCCCTGCGTCTTCGTGAAGACGACCCTCGTGTACGAAACATTCAGCCGACAATGGTCATTGATGATCTCAGGCAGCTTGTTGAAGCAATTGTCTCCCGCCCTTGATTAAAAAAAGCTCGATCAATCCGTATTTTTTTTCTGGAACAAGCCTGAATCTGTTGTCGCCCAATAGGTTACCATTATTGATATTTTTTCCTGATTGGTATGAGGCTTCATGCAGCACCATGATCGGAAAAATGAAAATAAATTTGACAAAAGGGAGCTGAACGATGTGTAATTTAAATTGAAAAGAGTTGTTTACCAGTACTGAGATGGTTCTGCTGCAAGCATTTTTGAAGATCTGCGGTAGACGGGTGGCCTGCCCGGGCAAGATCCTTTTTAACAGATATTTTACTCATGTTGGGTTTTATCAAAAAGGAGGAGTTGTGAAGATTCGTAATTTTTCTCTGGGAATGCAGCTGTCATTGGGATTTGGTCTTGTTCTGTTGTTGCTCGTGCTCGTTGCCGTTACCGCAGTGACCCGTATAAATACCATGCAGAAGGAGGCCGAGGTCAGCCGGTATCTCGATGACATCGACATGCTGCTCGTCAACAAGGAGGTCGATCATCTCTCCTGGCTGCAGGGTGTCACCGGGTTTCTCTTTGATAAAACCCAGCAGCAGCTGACCGTACAGACCGATGATCATAAGTGTAAAATGGGTAAGTGGCTCTATGATGCACAGTCTCAGAAAAAGTTTCAGGAGGCTATTCCCGAGGTTCAACCAATAATCAGTCGTCTCAAAGAGGAGCATGCCCGGCTTCATGTAGCTGCCAGGGGAATTACTGCTATTCTGGAAAAACAAAATGGCCGGACGCCTGCAGCGGAGATCGCCATGCTGGCGCACTACCAGGAGACCATGGTACCCGCCCTTGCCAAGGTCAGAACCACCATGCATTCACTGATCGAACTTGTCAGGGAGCACTCCGGCAAGGAACAACAACGGCTGGCCAAGCTGGTTGCCGCCACCGAGCGCAATATCGTCATCCTGTCTGTTATCGCAGTGCTGCTTGGGCTGGCCATCAGCTACCTCTTTGCCCGTACCCTGAGTAATGGGGTCCGCAGGGTCGGTGCATTGGCTGATCAGATGGCGGAGGGTGATTTTACAGGCCGGCTTGAGGATAATTCCAAGGATGAGATCGGCCAACTGACCGGAAATATGAATACCATGGTTGAGAAGCTTGGTATTTTACTCGGGGAGATTCGCAGTGAAGCCGAGGTTATTGATCAGAATGCAAATGACCTGACCCAGGTATCGTCACAACTGACTACCGCTGCAAAGGAAACGTCCGAAAACTCCTCCTCCGTTGCGGTGGCCACCGAAGAGATGTCTTCAAACATGAACAGTGTTGCGGCAGCCAGTGAGGAGGCCGCCACAAACGTCAACATTGTTGCCACGGCCACCGAAGAGATGACCGGCACGGTCAGGGAGATTGCCGGCAAGACGGAAAAGGCCCGCAGTATCTCCGATGGAGCGGTTACGCTGTCCAATAATGCATCCGGTAAGGTTGATGCCCTTGGGACTGCAGCTAATGATATCAGTCGGGTAACCGAGGTCATTACCGAAATTTCAGAACAGACCAACCTGCTGGCACTCAATGCGACCATAGAGGCGGCTAGAGCCGGGGAAGCAGGCAAGGGGTTTGCCGTAGTCGCCAATGAAATCAAAGAACTGGCCAAGCAGACGGCCGAGGCTACCCAGGAAATTCGGACCAAGATCGACGCCATTCAGGGGTCGACCGATGAAACCGTGACCGATATTCGTAAGATCACCGAAGTGATCAACGAAGTGAGCGGTATCGTCAACGAGATCAGTGCCGCCATTGAAGAGCAGGCGGCCACGACCCAGGAGATTGCAGACAACGTGACTCAGGCGGCCCAGGGGATTGGCGAGGTCAATGAGAATGTGGCGCAAAGCTCGGCCGTTGCCGGTGAAATCGCCCAGAGTATCATTCAGGTCAGTGAAACAGCCAACAGCCTTTCAGCCAGCGGTCATCAGGTCAGCAGCAGTTCCGCCAACCTGCTTGAGATTACCAGAAGGCTCAATACGCTTCTGGATCGCTTTAAGGTCTAACGCATATTTCACAGAGATTGTCGCGAAAAGTCGGAAAAGGCCATGGAGGAGGTGTCTCGAGCAGAAAAAAACTCGCAGGTATACTGACGATAATAACGAGTTTTCCGTCATCCCCGCGTGCTTTTGGCGGGGATGACGGAAAATGAAAATGTGATAAAGTAGAACTAAAGAAGGGCTTTTTTTACTGCTGTTCCGATCTGTTCCATGGTGTACGGTTTACGGATAAAGTTGCTGACCCCAAGATCCAGAGCTTTTCTTACCTCTTCGTTTTCCGAAAAACCACTGGTGATAATGGCCTTCTGACCCGGATGGGTCGCAATGATCTGTTCAAAGGTCCGGCGTCCGTTTATGCCCGGATCCATAATCATGTCGAGGATAATCAGATCCCTGGGGTGATTGCGGACAAAAACAACCGCCTCTTCACCGCTGCCGACGGTTTCGACCCGGTAGCCCAGAACCAAGAGCATTTCCAAGGCAATGTTCCGCTGTTTTTCTTCATCATCCACAACTAAAATGGATTCTCCATGACCCTGCAGCTCCGCCAGCCCGATGGAACCCCGGCTTACACTCAGGTTTTTCCTGGTAATGGGGAAGTAAAGCTCAAATGCCGTTCCCTGAGCATTGCTTGATACGGTAACTGCACCGCCGTGATCCTGCATGGTATTCCAGACTATGGCCAACCCGAGGCCTGTTCCGCTGCGACCCATGACCTTTTTGGTATAAAAAGGTTCAAAAATGTGGTTGATATCTTCTCCATCAATGCCCTGGCCGGTATCGGCAATACGAACAACCGCATACTCACCGATTTCCATGTACTGATTTTCAGCCACCGGCTTGTCCACATACTGGTTTCTGGTCTCAATCCGGATCATGCCGCATCCGGAAACGGCCTCTGCGGCATTGGTCAACAGGTTCATAAGACATTTTTTAATATGAACCGGTGAACAGGAGATGTTGAACAGATCCCGGGTTAAGTCGGTCTTAATCTGAACGTCGGGAAACATAGAAAGCATTTTAGTTCCTTCCGGTGAATTCAGATATTCGGAGACCAGAGTGTTGAGAGATTGAACTTCTCTGCTGCCGGCAATTCCCTGAGCAACCGTCAGCAGGTCGGCAACGACTTCGGCTGCACGCTGGCCCGATTCTCTTATGACCTCAAGCGGCCTTTGCATATCGCTGTTTTCCGACAGCTGCATTAACAGAAGATCAGGATAACTGACCACTCCCGAGAGAATATTGTTGAGATCATGGGCGACACCGCCGGCCATCAGGCCGATGGCCTCCATCTTCTGAGATTGGGCGAGTTTATCCTGGGTTTTTTTCAACTCGGTAATATCGAAATAGGTCAGCATACGCCAGTCGTCGGGCAGGACTACGCATTGGTATTGAATGATTTTTCCGTCTCTGCGTTCAATT
>CAZPXI010000108.1:1791-8392 GCA_964590715.1 uncultured Desulfobulbus sp. | reverse complement strand
ACCCAGAAGGCCATGATTATCGGCCAGGTCATCCTGATCGTCCCGCTGGTCACCTCACTGACCATTGCCGCCATCAGCAAAATAGATAACCGCTACCGGAAAACAGCCCTGACCCTTGGCGCAACCCACCTGCAGGCGGCACTGGTGATCGTTCAAGAGGCACGGTACGGGATCGGCGCGGCCGTCATCGCCGCCTTTGGCCGGGTGATTGCCGAGGTCGGCATCAGCATGATGCTCGGCGGCAATGCCAAAGGTTTTACCCGAACCATGACAACCGCCATGGCACTCGAATATGATAAAGGCGAATTTGTGCTGGCCGTAGCCCTGGGCTTAACCCTGATGACCATTGCCTTTGGAGTCAACATGCTGTTTCATTTCTTCCAGGGCAAGACCGAAGTCGATGTTATATAACGCCGCCGAGATGACCAGGACATTCAAGGGGCGGCAGGTTCTGCGCCTTGAACATCTTGCAATCGAGCCCCATAAAATATACGGGCTCATCGGCCCCAATGGTGCGGGCAAGACCACCCTGCTCAACCTGCTGGCCTTCCTGGATAAGCCGACAACCGGCTCCCTGCAATTCCAGGGGCAGGTTGTCGGATACGGCAAACAACAACTGCTGGAACTGCGCCGCCGGGTTGTTCTGGTGGATCAATATCCCATCCTCTTTACCGGCTCGGTCTGGAAAAATGTTGATTTCGGCCTCAAGGTTCGGGGAATTACAAAAAAACTTCGGGCATCTCGTGTCGAACAGGCACTGGAACTGGTCGGCATGGAAGACTTCCGACGGGCTGATGCCCACAAGCTCTCCGGAGGTGAGACCAAGCGGGTTGCACTGGCCAGGGCGCTGGCCATAGAACCGGAGGTACTGCTCTGCGATGAGCCCACGGCCAATGTCGACGAGGAAAACCAGGAGATCATCCTGAGAATTTTACAGAGCATCAACAGCGAACACCGGACATCCATAATCCTGGCCACCCATTATCTTGCCCACAGCAGGCGCCTGGCCGATCATACTTTAATTCTGGAACATGGAAAACTCTCAACCCGGACCGATGAACGTGCAGACGGCCCGTTTTGCCATCGCTGAGACACAATAAAACTCAATAAACCGGAAACGAACCCGTAATCCGTCGCCGACGGCCGAATAAAATACTCACAGCACCCTACGACCGCCAGATTCCTGCAAAGGATTGCAGGAGAAGGGTTCCTTCCGGTTCCCTCACGAAGAATGCACCATCCTCCTGAAAACTTCCTTTGACTTTCCTCTTTTCTGCCCGCATAATGGATGTACGAATGCACCAGTAGGCTCTACAACCAGCTCTATCCATTACTCTTTTTTGGGAAAAATTCCTACCGTCCCCTTCTCTGAAAAAGTATCGTCAACAGCCGGAGAAATAAACGGAACCGGAGTTAGCCGTCATCGTGTGCATTCTGTCCCTGTAAAAAAAACCGGGCAACCTGCGGCCGTTCTGCACAATCGGCTCTCCAGGCTGAACAATTTGATTTTTTTTGCAATAATCAGAAAAGAGAATACGTATGGCCTGTTTTTTTTGGGACAAAGTAGTTCGCGACCCGGTGTCCCTGATCCAAACCTCGTCGCAAAAATATACCCTTCTCCTGCTGCTGCTCCTCGTGACGACGGCAGGTTCTTTTGTCGTCCCCTGCCCCCTTGAGGGTGCGATACTCAACAACAGCCCGGTAACTTTTCCAGACCACCTGTCTCTTCAAAGAGTCGCAACTGATTCCCTCCATGAAGGTACATCAAAAAAGCAGAGGCGTTTGACGGCCCAACGCAGTTCAGAAACAGATCTTGAGCAAACGATCTTACGATTCAAATGGGTCTTGCCTGCGATCTTGATTTTGCTTCTGCTGGCAATCGGAACAATCATCTACTTTCGCAGGCTCCTTCATTTACAGACAACTGCATTCCAAAACCTACTCAACCAGGAAAAAAAGCTGCACCACAGCCTGCAAAACAGTGAAGAAAAATTTCGCCGCTTATTTCATACCAGTCCTGATTCGATAACTCTGAGTAACCTGGATGGGAAGTATGTGGAAATCAACAATGGATTTTGCAAAGCTATCGGATATACCCCTGAAGAAGTTCTCGGAAAGAGCCCGAGTGAATTACATATCTGGCGGAATATATCCGACCGGGAAAGACTCCTCACCACCCTTGAACAAGCGGGCCATGCAGAAAACATAGAGGCCGAATTCAGATGTAAAAACGGTTCCACGGTAACCGGACTTATATCGGCAATCACAATGGCTATCGATGGCGAGCCCCATATTCTCGCCATCACCAGGGATATCAGCACCTACAAAAAACAGCAGAAAAAGCTGCAGAAAGCCGAACAACGCTGGCGCAACACCTTTGATGCCATAGGCGACTGCATTACGGTGTGGGATGCCGACATGCATATTCTGCAGGCAAACACGGCCGCCCGTAAATTTTTCACCCGGGAAGAACCGGATGACGGCGGAGCCGGTGTTTCCACATTCCGGGAACAGAACGACTGTAATGCCGACTGCCCGGTGTCCAAAACCTTTCTCGACGGTCAACCTCACTGCACTGTCGTCAAGCACAAAAAATCCGGCTCGACATTTATGGTGACCAGTCATCCGGTTTTTTCTCACGGGAACACGGTGACCCAGGTTGTTAAAATCGCCCGGGACATCACCAAACAACTTGCCCTGGAGCAGAAGCGCATTCTCCTCATTACGGCCATAGAGCAGAGCAGTGAGACCATTATCATCACCGATCCCGACGGAAAAATCCAGTACGTCAATCCCGCCTTTGAACGGCATACCGGCTACAGCCGGGCTGAAGCCCTGGATAAAAACCCGCATATCCTCAAAAGCGGTAAGCATAACCAATCCTTTTATCACCAACTGTGGGCGATCATTCTCTCCGGAAAGACCTGGCAGGGGAAGTTCATTAACAGGAAAAAGAACGGCGAGCTGTTTGAAGAGGAGGCAACCATCTCACCGGTGACCGATGCCGATGGAAAACTCATCAACTTCATAGCCGTCAAACGGGACATCACCCATGAACGCGTGCTTGAACAGCAACTGCAGCAGGCGCAGAAACTGGAAGCCATCGGTACGCTTGCCGGTGGAATCGCCCACGACTTTAACAATATCCTCGGCGCGATTTTAGGGTTTGCGGAAATGGCACGACTCGAAATACCTGAAACATCTTCGGCCAGAGAGGATGTCGACGAAATCATCGTTGCCGGACAGCGGGCGGTGGAACTGGTCAAGCAGATCCTGACATTCAGCCGCCAGGAAAAGGGAACATTCCAGACCATCAACGTGCAGCTCCTGCTCAAAGAAACCTTCAAACTGCTCAAGGCCTCGCTGCCCTCAACAATTCAGTTGAGACAGCACATCGACGCCTCCTGCGGACCGATCTTCGGAGATCCGACCCGACTGCAGCAGGTTATCTTAAATATCTGCACCAATGCCAAGCATGCCATTGGTGAACAACAGGGCGAAATATCTATTTCCCTGCACCGGAAAACAATCAGCAACGCTCAAACCGGAAGATTTGCCGGTCTGTCTGCAGACAGCCCATACCTTGAATTGGCAATAACGGATAATGGCTGCGGTATGGACCAGCAGACCCAAAACCGCATTTTCGATCCGTTCTTCACCACCAAGCCCAAGCAGCAGGGAACCGGTCTTGGTCTCTCCGTCACCCATGGTATCATCAAACAGCATGGCGGCGAGATTCATGTAACAAGCGCACCTGATGCCGGAACAACATTTTCTATCTACCTGCCGATCATCGAGGAGCGGTCGGAGAAACTCTCAGAATTAATTATTGAGCCACTTCCCGAAGGCTGTGAACATATAGTCCTGGTCGATGATGAAAAACTTCTGGTTGAGATTACCGAACGAATGCTCATAAATCTGGGCTACACGGTTACTCCATTTTCCGACAGTCAACAGGCATTGGCCTGGATGCAGAACAACATAACCGGCTTCGACCTGCTGATAAGCGACATCACCATGCCAAAATACACGGGCATGGATCTGACCGGAAAATTACTTGCCCTTCGACCTGATTTACCGATCATCCTCTGCACCGGTTTCAGTGAGAAGATGAAAGAAGAGCAGGCCGCCGCCCTGGGCATCCGGGCCTACCTTATGAAACCGGTCGACATACGACAGTTGGCCAAAACGCTGCACAAGGTATTTCACCCATGACCCGTATCCTCCTCGTTGATGACGATCCGTCCATCTTGAAACTGGCAAGCAAATATCTTGAGCGTTCCGGCTTCACAACTACCTGCTGCGCGACCCTGGCCGAAGGGAAACAGGCCGGACAGGAGGACAAGTACGACATAGTCCTGCTCGACGTCGATATGCCGGACGGCAGCGGGCTTGATGTTATTCACTCCTTTCGTGCCCTGCCCTCGAAACCAGAAGTTATTATCCTCACCGGCAACGGGGTGATCGATGGTGCGGCCAGAGCTATCAGAGAAGGGGCGTGGTCCTATATTGAAAAACAGAATTTCATCAGAGAAATCGACCTCAACCTGAGCCGGGCCCTCCAGTTTCGGGGGGAAAAGCAAAAGATAAAAACAATACCGGTCTCACTGCAGCGAAAACATATCATCGGTGCCAGTGATGCCCTGCAGAAATGCCTTGACCAGGTTGCCCTGGCCGCACCTGCCGATGCCGGGGTTCTGATAACCGGTGAAACCGGGACCGGCAAAGAGCTCTTTGCCCAGGCCGTCCATAGCAACAGCGAACGGGCCAATGGTAACTTCGTAGTTGTCGACTGTGCAGCGCTCCCCGAAAACCTGTTTGAGAGTTTGCTGTTCGGCCATATCAGGGGTGCATTCACCGGCGCGGACTCAACTCGGGATGGATTAATCAAGGCTGCGGACGGCGGGACCCTCTTCCTTGATGAGGTGGGTGAACTGCCGATGGAAATACAGAAAAAATTTCTTCGGGTTGTCCAGGAACGTTCCTATCGGCGTATCGGCGAGGACACGGAACAGCAGAGTAACTTTCGACTGGTTGCCGCCACTAATCGTGACCTTGATCAAATGACCAGGGACGGAACGTTTCGAAAAGACCTGCTCTTTCGCCTCCGCACCTTCACCATTGAGCTCCCTCCCCTGCGTGAACGGATGGAAGATCTACGCCAGCTGAGCAGAGCCTTTGTCGGTCAGCTCTGTGACCGGTTCTCCCTGGACGGCAAGGGCATTTCCCCTGAATTTTTCGACTGTCTTGCCTGTTACGACTGGCCGGGGAATGTCCGGGAATTGAAACAAGTCATTGAGCAGGCCTTTGCCAACGCCCGGCCCTTTCCCACACTCTACGAACTCCATCTGCCCGAGCAACTCCGCATCCTCCATACCCAAACCGGCCTCTCCGGCCGAATCCCACCGGACCAAAACGAAAAAACGTTCTCCTTACCTGTATGGCCCGAATATAAACAACAATGCGAGCAGCACTACCTGAATGCTTTAATCAAGGCCACCGGCGGTGACATTCAAACGTCCTGCCGACTTTCAACGCTTTCAAGGGCCAGACTCTACGAACTGCTGAAAAAACACCACTTACGACTCTCGTAACACCGGCACCTTGTCCGGACAATCGGACACAATCGGATTTTCCAGACAACACAGGCTGACCGCCGCAAGGCAACCAATCAGTGCCAAACAGCCAACCTGCTGTTTTCATACGTCTTTACCACAAGCCCTCTTCTACCGCCATCAGGCATGCTTCCTGCAGTTGATGCCCCGAACACCTTGCAATCCAGAAATCCAGGCTCCAGAAATCCTAATCAATGCATGAAATGGAGAATGCCCATGCGCCTTTTCTTCTACGCTGCCTGCCCGGCAGAGGCCGCAGATAAGTATTATCAAAAAGTAACGGCTATGCACAATATACCGGAATGCATCGAACTCACTGCAGGCAGTCAATTCAACACCCCGGCGGCATTTCAGCTTTCAAGCGGGGACGTTCTTCTGCTCTTTGCATGTGACGGGGCCGATATGCAGCACCTGCAACAACTTGCCGATGACCTGGAAGATTTTCAGGTCATCCTCCTTCTCGAAAACGCAACCCCTGCCATACTGGAACTGGGCTATTCCCTGCGTCCACGATTTGTCTGCCAGGGCGCCCGGGATATCCCGCTCCTGCAGCAGCTGCTGACCAAGATGTTTACTCCTCCGGCACGACCGGGATGCAGACAAGGATCCAGCCGACCAAGAGATCTGCCGACCAAGCGTAACCAGACACAACATCCCGAAAGCAAATCCCGATAATACACCGACGAACAAGGAGCCCTCAATGAATATTTTCAGCATATTCAAGAAAATAAATGTCAAAATCATTACCGCATTTCTGGCAATCGGACTGATTCCGCTTGCGGTCAGCAGCTATTTTACCGCATCAAAATCCACCCGGGCCCTCACGGAAGAGAGTTTTCACCAGTTACACAGCGTGCAGACCATCAAACAAAAACAGATAGAAAATTATTTCAACCAGCGCCGGGCCGACATGGCGGTACTGGTGGAAACGGTCGATCAGTTTCGCCAGGGTGCCCTGCAATCCGTTGAAGCCGTTCAACATAATA
>CAZPXI010000108.1:0-1691 GCA_964590715.1 uncultured Desulfobulbus sp. | reverse complement strand
GCTCCAAACGACAATACACCTGCAGCCTTCATAGCCCGACCGATCCTGGATAAAGCCGACGGTGAGCTGGACATGATCGTGGCAATGGAGCTCTCTCTCAAGGCCATCAATACCATTATGCAGCAACGTGAGGGTATGGGCGAAACAGGAGAGACATACCTGGTCGGGCCCGACATGCTGATGCGTTCCGACTCCTTTATTGATCCGAAAAACCATTCGGTCAAGGCCTCTTTTAATGCCCCCGATACCGGGAAAGTGGACACCGAGGCCTCCCGAGAGGCCCTTGCCGGCAAATCCGGCATGAAGATCATCACGGATTATAAAGGCAGGCAGGTTCTATCGGCCTACGGCCCGGTCAAGGCCGGAGCAACCACCTGGGCGCTGCTGGCGGAGATTGAGAAGGCCGAAGCCCTGGCCTCGGTACAAAAAATCCGTAACCTGATCCTCTTCATCTCTGTTCTCAGTATTGCCACCATCATTGGTGTGGCTCTGCTGATGCTGAAGATTATTATGCGGCCTATCCGAACCGTGGTTGACAAGCTGAAGACCCTGTCTCAGGGCGAGGGCGATTTGACCCAGCGGCTGCAGGTGGATTGCCCCGTCTGCAACGACATCATGAACTGCGATAAACCGGAGTGCAGAAGTTTCGGAAAAACAGGCAATACCTGCTGGGAGGTTTCCGGCTCACTGTCCGAGAATCCGGACTGCATAAAAATAACCAGCGGCACCTACAAGAGCTGCGAAGAATGCAAAGTCTACGATGTCGCCGTCTATGACGATCTGCAGGCCCTTTCCACCCATTTTAACAATTTTGTCGTCAAACTACAGGTGATGTTTAAAGAGGTCGTTCAGGGCGTGGTGACCATGTCATCGGCAACAACTGAACTTTCGGCCATCTCCGAACAAATGTCCAACGGGGCGGCCACTGTTTCCGGCCAATCCAAAACCGTGGCCACAGCGGCTGAAGAGATGAGTGCGAATATGGATTCCGTTGCAGCCGCCACCGAACAGGCAACAACCAATATCAATCTGGTTGCTTCCGCAGCCGAAGAGATGAGCGCAACCATTACCCAGGTCGCCGAGAATACCGAACAGGCCAGTACGGTGACCGGCGAGGCAGTCGGTGAGGCGGCAAGCGCATCGGAAAAAGTGCAGGAACTCGGAATGGCCGCTCAGGAAATCGGCAAAGTCACTGAAACAATAAATGATATTTCCGACCAAACCAACCTGCTGGCCTTAAACGCAACCATTGAGGCCGCCAGGGCCGGAGAGGCCGGCAAAGGGTTTGCAGTGGTTGCAAACGAGATCAAGGAGTTGGCGAAACAAACCGCTGAAGCCACTGGAGAAATCCGTACCCGGATTGAAGGTATCCAAAATTCCACGGCCGGAACCGTTAATCAGATTGAACGAATATCCACCGTTATTAATACCATTAATCAAACAGTCACTGAAATTACCGGTGCAGTGGAAGAACAGTCCAAAGCAACCGATGAGATAGCAGACAACGTTTCCCAGGCGGCCCAGGGACTTGGCGAAGTCAATGAAAACGTTGCCCAGAGTGCAACCGTGACTTCGGAAATTGCCCGCGATATTACCGGAATCAGCCAATCCGCAAGCGAAATGACAACCAGCAGCGGCGAGGTTCAGGCAAGTGCGGCAGAGCTCTCGGAACTGGCCGAAAAACTGAAAAA
>CAZPXI010000107.1:0-8615 GCA_964590715.1 uncultured Desulfobulbus sp. | reverse complement strand
CTCAGAATGCGAAGTTATTTTTGAGCAAGCCCTAAGCAGGTAATTGACAGGGCCATGCAGTGACTGCTCGTTTCCGGAGGGCTATCCTCTGGGGTGAAAGCGCTGGTGGATGGATTTAAGGCGGGTCGCATCCACATGGGTATAGATCTGGGTGGTGGAGATGTCCGAATGGCCAAGCATCATCTGGACTGAGCGCAGGTCCGCACCTCCGGCGAGCAGGTGGGTGGCAAAGGAGTGACGCAACATATGCGGGCTGACTTTTTTGTCGATTCCGGCTGCAATCGCCCGCTCCCGGATAATCTGCCAGAACCGGCTGCGGCTCAGCCCCTTGCCCCGGCTGGTGACAAAGAGCAGCGGGCATGGCCGTCCTTTGAGGATCAGCGATTTTGCCCGTTGCAGGTAGTCTTCAATTGTTTCCCGGGTTGTTTCGCTGAAGGGAACCATCCGCTCCTTGCCGCCTTTGCCGAGAACCCTGATGTGGCAGCTGCTTAAATTACAGCCGGTGACCGGAAGCATGACCAACTCTGAAACCCTGATGCCGGTGGCATAGAGCAGGTGCAGCATGGCATGGTTGCGTAAAATCAGCGGCCCCGTTTTACCGGAGGGCGGGGCCAGCAGGGCGTCCACCTCTTTTATGCTCAAGGCCTTGGGCAGGGTTTGGCCGATTTTCGGTGCATTTATATGGGTAAGCGGGTTGGCGTGGACAAGGTTCCGGCTGCAGGCAAAGGAAAAAAAGGCTCGCAAAGCGGCCAGCCGCCGACTGTTGCTGCGTGCGCTGATACCCCGGTCGTGACAATCGGCGAGAAACGCCTGTACATGTGAGGGATCAATGGCTGTGATGGTTTTCAGGCCGTTTTTCTGCGCAAAGGCGAAAAAGAATGACAGGTCGGAATGGTAAGATTCGATGGTGTTTTCGGCCAGTCTTCTCTCGACAATGAGGTACTGGAGGAAAAGATCAAGACTGGAGAGAAGATCCGACATTAAAGAGTCCGCCGGGAAAAGAAAAGTTCCGCCGGTCAGTGAGCGGCGGCTTACAACGAATGAGCCGGTTGATTGTTCATCAACCGGCTCATGAATGCAGCCATAAGTCTGTTAAAACTGGCGACGTCGCATCCGGTTGAACTTGCGGAGTTTACGTAAAGCTTCCGCTGCCTTGCGTCGTTTCTTGACGCTGGGCTTCTCATAGTACTCGCGTCGTTTCAGCTCACGCTTGATGCCGTCGATCTGCAGCTTTTTCTTGAGCTGTCGAATGGCATACTCGAGGTCGCCTCTGACTTCAACTTCTATCATGATTTAATCACATCCTTTGTTGATGGCATGACCCATCTGCTTGTTATTTGCGCGAGCCTGCAGAAATGGAATATTCTGAAGCGTTCAATCATTTTTTTTTTGATCTACTCTTCGAAAACTGCAGGTCGCTGCTAAACTACATAGAATTTTATAAATTATTCTGAAAAGCGTTTTATGTCAATACAAAATTGTCGGAGGCGTGGATGGAGCCGGGTGGTTTGCCGGGACAGAGACTTGGGGGTGTTCAGCTTTGCAGACGTTCTTTATCGTTGATCCCTTAAGTGATCGGCCGGTTTTTCGGATTCTTCCGGAAAGATTTTGCCCGGATTGAGAATATTGTTCGGGTCAAAGAGTTTCTTGATCTTCTGCATGAGCGACATGGTCGCCCGGTTAATCTCCAGGGGCAGAAAGGCGGCTTTGGTAGTGCCGATGCCGTGTTCTCCGGACAGGGTGCCGCCAAGCGCAAGGACCTGCTCAAAAAGCTTTTCTTTCGCCTCCAGGCCCCTGGCATATTCCTGCTGGTTGTTCTTGTCGATCATGATGTTGACATGGATGTTGCCGTCCCCGGCATGACCGAATGTGAGGATGGTGAGCTCAAGTTCCCGCGCAAGCCGGTTGGTACAATGGACCAGGTTCGGGATCTTTGATCTTGGGACCACCACGTCTTCACTGATTTTATGGGGTTTGATGGAAAAGGTGGCCGGAGAGATGGATCGTCTGGCCTGCCAGAGCTGCCGGCGTTCTTCTTCCGTCGTCGCCTCCTGCAGGGTGACCGGCCTGGGAGCGAGAAATTCACGTAATATTACCGCCTGCTGCTCCACCTCTTGTCTACTGCCGTCAAGCTCGAGCAGCAATAGGGCCTGGGGCTCCCCGGGCAAGGGGACGCTCAGCTGATCCTGAACCACGGCAATGGCGGTCTGGTCCATGTATTCCAGGGTGCAGGGCATGATTCCGTTTTGCAGTATCTCGGCGACCATCTCGGTTGCCTGTTCAATAGCGGAGAAGAGCAGGAGAAAGGTTTTCCCGGCTTCGGGCAGAGGCAGCAGGCGGAGGATGAGCTTGGTGAAGATTGCCAGCGTTCCCTCGGACCCGATCAGGAGATGGGTCAGATCATAACCGGTGACCCCCTTTTCCGTCCGTACCCCGGTTGTGATAATTTCACCACTAGGGAGGACGGCTTCGCAGCCGATAATGTAGTCCCGGGTGACACCGTATTTGACCGCACTGGGGCCTCCGGCACATTCGGCGGCATTACCACCAAGGGTGCAGAACTTGAGGCTGGCCGGATCAGGAGGATACATGAGCCCTTTCTTTTGCAGGGCCGCCTGCAGTTCACCGGTGATGACCCCGGGTTCGGCTACTGCAATCAGGTTGTCGGTATCGATTTCCAGGATTCGGTTCATACGGCTGGTAACCAGGACCAGACCGCCATGCACCGGCAGGGCTCCTCCGGTCATGCCGCTGCCTGCACCACGTGGAATCACCGGGAAGCGGTGTTGATTGGCAAGTCTGAGGATGGCGGCTACCTGCTCCGTGGTTTTCGGGAAGGCCACGGCCTGGGGCAGGGTTTCGCCGCCGCCGCCGTCAAAACAGTAGCAGGCGAGATCCTCCGGTGCGGTCAGGAGATGCTCCCGGCCGAGGATGGTGCCCAATGTATGGATAATCTCCCGTTTCATGACAAAGAATATATCCTGCAAAGGAGAACCCTGCCAGCAGAATAATCCGCCGGCGGAATAATGAAAAGCGATCATCAGGTCACGGACTGATGATCGCTTGTGTCATGTAGGAGAGGTTACGGCGGAAACACCGGCCGTCGGCCACCTGTCAGGAAACGCCTTTTTCTTTTAGAAAGGGCTCATATCGTTTATCAACAGTCAAGAAGTGGCCGACCAGATAATCCTTAAGGAATTCCATCAGGGGCATTTCCAGATTTGGGACTCCATCCTCGAACTGTTTCTGGAGATTGATGACCTCATTCATCAGATCTCTGTGAATTGCCTTATGTTGATCAGTTTCCGGGTAGCCGTATTTGACAAGGAGATCCTCTTCGGTTTTGAAATGAGTGCTCGTAAACTTAACGATATTTCGGAGGATCTGTTGCGTTGCCTGTTGGGGTTCTTCTGCTTTCATTGCCGTGTACAGCTCGTTGATATTGTTGACGATTTGTCTGTGCTGCTTATCGATAGAACTGATATTCATCTGGAGTGTATCATTCCATTCCAAAACAGCAGCATCTCCAGCCCGATTACTTGACGCCTCTACCCGGCGGGCGGCCTCGGTGTTGCCCAGGTCGAAACGGGCCGTTTCTTTTTGCAGCTCTTCCACAACGGTGGAGAGTAACTGGGCGCTGACCTCAACCCGAACACTGCACCGGCGGGAGTTATTGGCCAGTTCACTGACCTCGGCAATATCATGGGCAACTTCACCGGAAACCGCTGAGCTCTGGGCAACATTTTCATTGACCTCGGCAATGCCCTGGGCCGCCTCGTTCACATTGGCGGCTATGTCGGCAGTGGTTGCAGTCTGTTCTTCAACGGCACTTGCAATGGTGGAGACTATGTCATTGACATCATTGATGACCTCTGTGATCTGGTTGATTTCGGTGACCGTGTCGTCGGTGGAATTCTGGATCGATTCGATTTTGGCCTTGATTTCACCGGTCGCCTCGGCCGTCTGTTTGGCCAGTTCTTTAATTTCATTGGCGACAACGGCAAACCCCTTGCCCGCCTCTCCGGCCCTGGCCGCCTCAATGGTGGCGTTGAGGGCAAGCAGGTTGGTCTGTTCGGAAATTTCGGTGATGACTTCTGTCACCTTGGAGATTTCACGGGCAGCCAGACCCAGGGTGTTGACTTTTTCTGAAGAACTCCGGGCATAACCGACTGCTTCGGTTGTTATCAGGTTGGCCTTGTCGGTGGAACCGGCGATTTCATGAACAGCAGCGGTCATCTCTTCAACCGCCGTGGCCACGATGTTGACATTGCTGGCGGCCTGTTCGCTGGCCATGGAAACCGTGTTCATATTGACGCTCATCTGTTCGGTGGCCGCAGCAACAGTGGTTGCACGTTCCGCCGACTGTTCGGCATCCCGGGACATCTCACCGGCAGCCTGACCAAGGTCATGGGAAGTGTCGGCCATTCGTTTGGCCTCGGACATCAGTTTGCCGATGAGTTGTTGGAGGCCGAGGACCATGTCCTGGAGCGCGGCCTGGAGACTGCCGGGCACAGGGTTCCTGTTCATGGGAATATCCAGCTTTCCGTCGGCAATCTGCTGGGCCATGTCCACCATGGCCGTGGGTTCGCCGCCGAGCAGGCGAAGGATGGAGCGGGCATTGAGCAGAAGAATAACCAGGATGATCGCCAGCCCGATAATACTTGAAGCCAGCAGGATATTTCTTGTAGTCGCCGCCACCCGGAGCTGGCTGTCGGTGATTTCCGACTTCGTCTGTTGAGCGGTTCTGCCAATATGCTCTTTTATTTCGGAAACGGTTTTATCCAGAAGGTCTAAAATCACGGACGACTGTTTGGTGAGGATGGTTTCGATTTTTTCCTCATTATTGTCAATGAGGTCGGTAAAGGCATCATTCATCGCCTGGGCCTGGGTTCTGGCCCTGGTCATGTCCAGCCCGATAGTGACTTGGCCTATCTGCTCTCCGTCGGAGAGAACCGGCTGGTTGACCACCAGCACGTCGGGGTCATCCTGGCCGGCCTGGATGATTTTATTGATATCAGGCCTCCCTTTTTCGGGTAGGTACGATTTGAGCTTCGGATTTTTCCGGTTCATATACCTGGTCAGGGGCACCTGTTTTTCGTCCATGTAAAAGGCGAACACCATGTATGGATTTTTATGGGCACTGCGGATATAACCGTTCAATGCACTGAGGTTCCGGGAAATAATTGCGTCTTCTGCTACCTGGGCAAGCAGCAGGGCCTGGGTCATGCCGTTTTGCCGCCGCATCTTTCTTAAGTCGAGTTGAATGGAGTCGGCAGTGTTCTGCAGGATATCCTCGCTGGATTCGGTCAGGGCATCCTGGGTGGTGACGGTCATGGTTTTGAGATCGGCCTGCAGATCAGTGGACAGCATTTGCAGCATGTTACCGACCATTTCCGTATTGGAATTGAATCCGGTGGTTATCTTTTCATCCAGCACCCTGTTGCCCTTGGTCTGAAAAAAGAGGATGACCGCGACCATGGTTACGAGTCCTGCCACCAGAGCGAGAGCTACCGGGGCGATGAGTTGGAGGCGAAGGTTGTTGCGCAGGAAGGATTTTGCCATGATTGAGCTCCGCAGTAAAGCTTGAGATAAGAATTAATCTTCATATATTATTTCTACTTATGATAGAATTTTATCACTTTTACGGGGCAAGAGTGAAATTATTTTTTACCGTTGGAAGAAAAAAATCTATTCGGATGCATGCATGCCACCCGGAGGCATGGTACTGTCCGGGCTGTTTTTAGATAACGAGACAGAAAGGATTATTATTAGGTGGAGGCAATATGAAACGAATACGACTGGCATTGATTGCCGGTGGAATTTCCGGGGAACGTGAGGTCTCTCTGCAGGGAGCTGCCGGAGTGGAACCGGCCCTTGATCCGGATAAGTATCAGGTTGTCCGCTATGACCCGGCCACGGATCTTGCCCGATTGGCTGCTGAGGCCTCGGATATCGACGTGGCCTTTATTCTTTTACACGGACTGCATGGAGAAGATGGAACCATGCAGGGATTTCTCGACCTGCTGGGGATTCCCTACCAGGGGGCCGGGGTGCTGGGGAGTGCCCTGGCCATGGATAAAAACCTGGCCAAGACCCTGTACCAACTCCATGGCCTGCCGGTGGCTGCCTGGGAGATGGCCGGACCTGCCGACATCAAGGATTGCAGCCGCCTCCTTGATCTGCTCAATCTCCCCCTGGTTATTAAGCCGGTTCGCCAGGGCTCATCCCTGGGGATGTCCATTGTCCGGCAGGCGGAAGAGCTTGCAACGGCGCTGGAAAAGGCCTTTGTTTTTGATACTGAGGTCATGGTTGAGGAGTTTGTGCAGGGGCGGGAGATCACCGTCGGCGTACTGGGCAATGCGCAACTTGAAGCCTTGCCTCTGGTGGAGATCATTCCGGATAAACGGTTTGATTTTTTTGACTATGAGGCCAAGTACAAGCCGGGCGCCAGCCGTGAAATCTGTCCGGCCGAGGTCAGTGATGCGGTACGGGAAAAGGCACAGCAGTATGGGGTCGCCGCCCATAAGGCCCTGCAGCTTCGGGGCTACAGCCGGACTGATATGATGGTTGACGGCGAAGACCTTATCCTGCTTGAGACCAATACCATCCCCGGCATGACCCCGACCAGCCTGCTGCCCCAGGCCGCCGCCGCCCATGGCCTGGATTTTTCCGCCCTGCTGGACCGGCTCATTGCGTTGGCGATGGAGGAGACATAAGGGCTGGGGATTTGGGGGTAGGGATTAGAGTGTACCCATCCTTTTGACGGCGATGTGAGAAGAAATACCCGGCGGCTTTTTTAAACACTAACCTTCGCAGGTGGAAAATGATTCGCTAACCCCTCGTCCCTGACCCCCAATCCCTATTTTTTCAAAATCGTTGTTCAAAGTAGGGCTGCAGAACCGAAGGCAGGGCAACGGTGCCGTCTTTCTGCTGGTAATTTTCCAGGATGGCCAGCAGGGTGCGGCCGACAGCCAGCCCCGAGCCGTTTAAGGTATGCACCAAGCGGCTTTTTTTCTGATCCCTCGGCCGGTAGCGGATACCGGCCCGCCGGGCCTGAAAATCCAGAAAGTTCGAGCAGGAGGAGATTTCCCGGTAGGTATTCTGTCCCGGTAGCCAGACCTCGATATCATAGGTCTTGGTGGAAGAAAAACCCAGGTCGCCCGAGCAGAGGGTCACCACCCGGTAGGGCAGGTTCAGGAGCTGGAGAACCTCTTCGGCATCGGCCAGCAGGCTTTCCAGCTCTTCGCTTGAGGTCTCCGGAGTCGTAAACTTGACCATTTCCACCTTGTCAAACTGATGCTGGCGAATCAGTCCACGGGTATCCTTGCCGTAGGAACCGGCTTCGGAACGGAAACAGGGGGTGTAGGCGGTATATTTGACCGGTAGATCGGCCTCGGCCAGTGTCTCACCGCTGTGAATGTTGGTTACCGGCACCTCTGCGGTCGGAATCAGCCACAGATCCCAATCCTCGATCTTGAACAGATCCTCCTTGAATTTCGGCAACTGACCGGTGCCCTTCATGGCCTGTGAGTTGACCATAAACGGCGGCAGCACCTCGGTATAGCCGTGTTTCTGGGTATGGAGATCGAGAAAGAAGTTGATCAGGGCCCGCTCAAGGCGTGAGGCAAAGCCTTTGAGCAGGGCAAAACGCGCACCCGACAGCTTGGCTGATGTCTCGAAGTCGAGAATACCCAAGGCCTCGCCTATTTCCCAGTGTGTTTTCGGGTTAAAATCAAACTCAGGAATTTTACCCCATTTTTTAAGTTCGATATTGTCGGCGTCGTCGTTTCCCTTGGGAACCGAATCATCACAGAGGTTGGGAATGGAGAGCACTATATCGTTCAGCTGCTCCTGAATACCAGCCAGTTCATTGTCAAGATCCTTGATTTTTGTGGAGACCTCCCGCATCAGAGTGATCAGGGGCTCGGCTTTGTCGTGTTCTCCGGCCTGTTTCAATGGGGCGATTTCTTTTGATACCGTATTGCGCCTGTTCTTGAGTTGTTCCACTTCAGCCAGCACCGCAAGGCGCCGGGCGTCGATTTCTGTAAAGCGGTCTACAATCTCTGGTTTCATGCCCCGGTGCAGACATTTTTCCCGGACAAGATCTATATTTTCACGGATAAAGCGAAGTTCAAGCATGGCGGATTAAAAGGGGTTAGGGGTTAGGGATTCGGGGATTAGCTTTTAGTTACCCGCCTCCGGCGGTTTACGGTAGAAAAAAACAGGATTCAGGAGGAAACAAAAAAACTTACATCTACCTGAAGAGTAACCGTGGGGCTATTATTCATGATCACTCTTTCATTGTCAATGAGCAATGAGCTTTCAATTGCTTTTCAAGGCCTGGTTTGCTACCCTTTTCCAACTTCGAACTCAGAACCCGGAACTCAGAACCCGAAATCGTGAAAAATAAACTCGTCATATTTATCATAGAACTGCAGAAATCAATCCGTGCGCTGTTGATCAGCCTGGTGGTAGTAACGGTGTTGGTTTTTTTGCTTTCCAGCGGTCTGATTTCCACCTTTCAGAATCATCTCCAGGAAAAGCTGTATTTTTTTTCCGTGGCCGGGCCGTTCCTTGCCCATGTCAAGGTGGCGTTTTTCGGGGCGCTGTATCTG
>CAZPXI010000106.1:6782-8624 GCA_964590715.1 uncultured Desulfobulbus sp. | reverse complement strand
ACCGTTGTTGACGGCTGGGCGCCTTTGCCCATCCAGTCGGCAAGTTTCTCATTATCGATCTTGATCACGGCCGGATCCTGCATGGGATCATAGGTGCCGAGTATATCAAGAAACTTACCATCACGCGGTGAATGACTGTCAGCCACGATTATCCGGTAAAACGGTTGTTTCTTGCGACCTTTCCTGGTTAAACGAATATGTACTGCCATTGTTTTGCATCCTCCTGAGACCGGCTCACCGGTCGTTCAATTGCTTTTTTTTATTAACTCTGATGTTGCCCGGTACGTCGGCAACGGCTTTATCGCGTAAGTCCTTTGGGAAGTTTTCGGCGCTTGCCGCCCCGGACCACTGATTTGCCTCTCATCTTCTTCATCATCTTCAGCATCATGGTGTAGCTTTTCAGTACCCGGTTGACCTCAGCAACCGAAGTTCCGGACCCCTTGGCTATACGCTGCCTTCTCGATGCATTTATAATCCGATAATTTTTTCGTTCCTTCTTGGTCATGGAACAAATAATCGCTTCAGTCTTGCCCAGTTCTTTTTCATCTGGTTTGGGTGCATCCTTGAGCTGCTTCAGCTTATTGATACCGGGGATCATCCCCATCAGCTGCTCCAGATTGCCCATTTTCTTAATTTGCTGAATCTGGTCCAGAAAATCTTCCAGAGTAAAGGCATTTTTCTGAATCTTGCGGGCAAGTTTCCGGGCCTTTTTCTGGTCAACGACCTTTTCAGCCTTTTCAATCAGAGAAAGGACATCACCCATGCCGAGGATTCTGGAGGCCGTCCGGTCTGGATGAAAGACTTCAAGGGCATCAAGTCCCTCGCCGACACCGACAAACTTAATAGGCTTGCCGGTGACCTTCTTGACCGAAAGGGCGGCACCGCCGCGTGCATCACCTTCCATCTTGGTCAGAATGACACCGGTGATCTCCAGATCACTGTTAAACTTATCTGCGACGGTTACCGCATCCTGGCCGGTCATGGCATCAGCCACAAACAGCACCTCGGACAGTGATACCGCGGCACTGATGTCTCGAAGCTCGGCCATCAGGTCTTCATCGACATGAAGGCGACCGGCGGTGTCGATAATAACCGTGTCCTGATCGTTCTTCCGGGCCTCGGCCATGGCCAGACGGGCAATTTCAACCGGTTTCTGCTCGGTATTGGAACCGAACACCGGCACACCAATCTGTTCGCCAAGGACACGCAGCTGCTCAATAGCAGCCGGTCGATAAATATCGGCTGGAACAAGCAAAGGCTTGCGCCCATTCTCTTTGAGCTGTTTAGCCAGCTTGGCGGCGGTCGTTGTCTTACCGGAACCCTGCAGGCCGGCCATCATGATCGTCACCGGCTGTCGACCGTCAAGACGCAATCCTTCAGTCGTGGAACCGAGCAGCTCAACCAGTTCATCATGGACGATCTTGATAACCTGCTGACCCGGTGACAGGCTGGACAGGACATCCTTGCCGACCGCCTTCTCGGTTACAGAGGCAACAAACTCCTTGACCACGGTAAAGTTGACATCAGCTTCCAGCAGGGCCGTCCTGACCTCACGCATGGCCTCCTGAATGTTTTCTTCCGTCAACCGGCCGTGACCACGAAGTGTTTTAAAGACTCCGTCAAGGCGTTCTGTAAGATTTTCAAACATGATAGATATATATAAAACGTGTTCGCCCACATAAGGGGCAATAGAGTATACGGAAAAGCGTACAGCATAAAAATCAACAAACTGATTTTCATACCCCAAACATCAGCCCCTGTCAAGCAGATATAGGGCAAGTTCCGTAGAGGGGAGCCGGAAACCTTATACTTTATGTCAATCTATCGCTCAAGCACAAGTGA
>CAZPXI010000106.1:0-6682 GCA_964590715.1 uncultured Desulfobulbus sp. | reverse complement strand
AAAATGCAAAGACACACATCTTTTTTTCAAGCAGATATTTCCCGAACAACCTGCTGAATCAATTCCGGGGTGTCGGCCTGCATGCACTTTATTTCCGATTTGCGCGGCAGAATCTTTTTCATCAGACCAGTGAGGACGGTCTTGGGCCCGAGTTCGACAAAGACCTCAACCCCCTGATCCACCATCTGCTGAACAATTTCAAACCAGCGCACCCGGGAGGCGATCTGCCGGGCCATGATTTTTCGTATTTCAGCTGGATTCTCCTCTGCTTTTGCAGTGGCATTAAAGAGCAGGGAAACCTGGGGCTGCTGAAAAGAGATTCCGTCCATGAAGGCGGCAAAATCTTGCACTGCTCCGGCAACCAGCGGACTGTGATTAGCCACACTGACCTTGAGCGGAATCACCTTGCCGCCATGCTCGCCGCAGAGAGCAGACACCTCATCAAGGCCCTTGGTGTCGCCGGAAATCACCACCTGTTTCTCACAGTTATGGTTGGCCACCACGGCCACACCATCGCCTGCATAACCATCAATTACTTGGTCGAGTTCCGCAATTGTCAGGCCAAGCACCGCCCGCATTCCGCCGGGATTTGCAGCGCCTTCCCGTTCCATCAGTTCGCCACGCTTTGTGACCAGGCGCATGGTATCTTCGCGGCTCAGGACTCCGGCCGCCTGTAGAGCTGAATATTCACCCAGGCTGTGACCGGCAACAAAGGCGGGCTTAAAATCCGGCAGCTGCTGCTGTAGATGCTGGTAGCAGGCAAGGTTCACCGCCGTCAATGCCGGCTGCAGGTGCAGAACCCTGGTTAGATCTTCCATCGGGCCTTCAAAACAGAGCTGCTGCAGGGGAATACCGCTTATGTCCTCGGCCATGGCAAAGAGTTTTTGTGCCGCATCATTTTCCTGGACAAAGGATTGTCCCATACCAACATATTGCGATCCCTGGCCGGGAAAGAGTAAAGCTGTTTTCTTCATATCAAATTACGATTATACGGGTTCAAGGTTAAAGGGTGCCTTGAAAAATTAGGGTTTTCGTTCAAAATCAAGGCATGCGCAAAATTTTACCACAGGCATATAGTTGATATTCCGAGGATAAAATTTTAAGCATAACGCAGAAGTTGGGCGAAAATACAATTTTCCAAGGTGCCCTAAAGTATATCAGCGTTCAAGCCGGTTAACGTCCGGCCCTACAACTGTTTTTCTTTTCTACTCTGCATAAAATTGATCAGCAGAAAAATGCCCACACCAACAGTAATGGCCGAGTCCGCCAGATTAAAGGCGGGCCAGTGGTGGGCTGATACGTAAAAATCGAGAAAATCAACAACAGCGCCCAGCCGCACCCGATCGATCAGGTTGCCGACCGCCCCGCCGGCAATCAGGGCAAGACTGACCGTGTACCAGCGATCCTCAGCAGCAATTTTTTTATGAAGAAAATAAATTGCTACCAGGGCAACCAGGGCAACACCAACAAAAAAAAGCTGGCGCCACCAAACTGGGTGACCGGCCAGGATACCAAAGGCCGCCCCGGTATTGGTCAGGTAGGTGAAATTAAAAAGTCCTGGAATGATCACATGCGACTGGTAGAGGGCAAAGGTCTGGACAACCCACAGCTTGGTGAGTTGATCCAGACAGACGACCGACAGAAAAATTACAAAAAAACGCACGGACAGCTGCTCAATCCACTAGAGATTGGACAACACCCAGACAGCGGGTGCACAGGGTCGGATGCTCGTCATCCTGGCCGACCGAGGGTTCGACAACCCAGCATCGTTCGCACTTTTCTCCTACGGCAGGACGAACGCCAATTTTCAAACCATCTATATTCTCGGCCTCACCGATTTCCATGCCTTCAGCCTGTTCCAGCTCATCAACCAGCTGCAGGCTGGAAACAATACAGAGCTCTTTAATCAGAGCCAGATTCTCCCTCAGAAAATCACCAATATCACCACCTGAGGT
Source organism: uncultured Desulfobulbus sp. (assembly GCA_964590715.1). GTDB lineage: Bacteria > Desulfobacterota > Desulfobulbia > Desulfobulbales > Desulfobulbaceae > DRLX01. The sequence goes on along the minus strand of CAZPXI010000106.1, from coordinate 4,727 downwards.
CAGCTGAACCTCGGCATCCAGCGACAGACCGATCACCTTGTCACGCCGGGCTGCCTCAAGCACCTTGGTGATCTCGCTGCGGACCTGCAGCAACTGCTCCCAGCGGGAATCCAGTTCTTTGTCCTCGGCAATATCATCAACAGCAGGAAAATCGGCAAAAAAGATAGACTCCTCAAGGGGTGCATCCTGGGCCAGACCATGAAAATGCTCCCAGGCCTCGGCGGTTGTGAAGCAGAGGATGGGCGCCATCAACCGCAGCAGACCGTCAAGTATTCTGTAGATCACGGTCTGCGCCGCCCGGCGCTGCAGATCATCGGTTGCCGAGCAGTACAGCCGGTCTTTTAAAATATCCATATACAGGCTGGAGACGACCGTGCCGCAGAAGTTATGGAGGCTGTGGTAGATGGCGTGAAATTCATATTCCTCATATGCCTTTTCCACCCGTTTGACCAGTTCGGCGTAACGGCTCAAGGCCCAGCGATCAATCTCGGTAAAGGCATCGCTGGAGACCGTATGTTCTTTCGGGTCAAAATCGGCAAGATTACTGAGCAGAAAGCGGATGGTGTTGCGCATTTTACGATAAGCATCAGAGACGTGTTTTAAGATCTCGTCGGAAACCTTAACGTCATCCTGGTAATTCTCACTGGCAACCCAAAGCCTTAAAACCTCGGCCCCGTACTTGTCAATGACCTCCTGGGGTGCAATTACATTGCCGACCGATTTGGACATCTTCTTACCTTGCCCGTCCACCACATAACCGTGGGTCAAGACCCCGTGATAGGGAGCCCGGCCACGAGTTCCCACCGAGGTCAGGAGCGAGGATTGAAACCAGCCCCGATGTTGATCGCTGCCCTCAAGATACAGATCCGCCGGTGAACGAAGTTCGGGTCTGCGCTCAAGAACAGCGGCATGGCTGGTGCCCGAATCAAACCAGACATCAAGGATATCCGTTTCTTTTTTAAACTCGGTTGAGCCGCAGGAGCATTGAACACCTTCACCGACAAAATCTTCGGCCTCATATTTAAACCAGGCATCAGCACCCTCTTTGGCAAACAACTCCTCAATGCGCTCGCAGACCTTGGCATTCTGCAGGACCTCTCCACATTTGGAGCAGGTCAGTACGGTCAGAGGTACGCCCCAGGAACGCTGCCGGGAAAGGCACCAGTCCGGCCGTCCCTCCACCATGTCGTGAATGCGCTGCCTGCCCCAGGCCGGGGTCCAGGTGACCTCGTCAATGGCCTGCAAAGCCTTTTTGCGCAGGTCGTTTTTTTCCATGGAGATAAACCACTGCTCAGTGGCCCGGTACATGACCGGCTTTTTACAACGCCAGCAGTGGGGATAGCTGTGCTCAATGGCCGCCTCTTTAACCAGGGTTCCGTCGGCTGCCATATCGTCGTTGATTTCCCGGTTGACCGCCGGCACCTGTTTTCCTTCATACTTTCCGGCCTCGGCAGTATAGCGGCCACTATCATCCACCGGCGACAGGATTTCCAGCCCGTAGCGAAGACCGGTCAGGTAATCGTCGGCGCCATGACCGGGTGCCGTATGCACGCAACCGGTGCCGGACTCGGTGGTCACATAATCGGCAAGCACCATCAGGGAATCACGATCCATAAAGGGATGGCGACATTTTTTTCCCTCCAGGCCCGAGGCGCTGAACGTGGCAATAATTTTGTACTCTTTAATCTCAAACTCTTCAAAACACTGCTCGACCAGTTCCTTGGCCAGAATCCACACCTCATCACCCACCTCGACTGCGGCATAGACAAAATCAGGATGAAAGGCCACGGCCAGGTTGGCGGGCAGGGTCCAGGGAGTGGTGGTCCAGATCAGGGCCGAAACCTGACGACCGCCAAGCTCGGGGGCCAGATCGGAAAGATCATCCAGGACCGGGAATTTCACGTAAATAGAGGGCGAGGTGTGATCGGCATAATCCACCTCTGCCTCGGCCAGAGCGGTGTTGCAGGTGGCACACCAGTAGACCGGCTTTCTCGATCGGACAACGGCACCGGACATGAGAAACTTGTTGAACTCACGGGCAATATCCGCCTCATACTGGAAATTCATGGTCAGATAGGGATCGTCCCAGTCACCCAGCACTCCCAGTCGTTTGAACTGCTTCTTCTGGGTCTTGATCCATTTGCCGGCATATTTCCGGCAGGCTCCGCGCTTGGCCAGAATCGGGATAGTTTTCTTTTTGTCGCCGAGTTCCTTGTCGACATTATGCTCAATGGGCAGTCCATGGCAATCCCAGCCCGGAACATAGGGCGCATCAAAACCGGCCATCCGCCGGGAGCGGAGGATAATATCTTTTAAAACCTTGTTAAAAGCGGTTCCGAGATGAATGTTGCCGTTGGCATACGGGGGGCCGTCATGAAGAATATATTGAGGGCGACCCTTGGCTGCGTCTTCAAGTTTATGGTACAGGTCTTCTTTGTCCCATCGCTTCAAGTACATGGGCTCCTTCTGCGTCAGGTTGGCCTTCATCTTGAATTTCGTCTTGGGCAGGTTCAATGTGTCCCGATATTCCATGGTGTCACTCATTCTAATAAAAAGAGAAAAAAGGAAAAAACCGCCTGACGGACAACGTACAAGGTCGGCTGATCAAAAACGAAGAATTTTACCAAGTAGAGGGGAAGTTGCAAGGGAAAAGGCAGGATATGGGGCAAGAAGCGACAAAAAGAGTTGGATCAGCTAATATTCAATGCCCTTCTGGGCTCTGACTCCGTCGTTATAGGGATGTTTGATTTCCCGCATCTCGGTCACAAGGTCGGCTGCCGCAATCAGCCCCTTGCTTGCTCCACGACCGGTAACAACCACATGCATTTTATCCGGACGGGCTGCCAGACCGGCCAGGATTTCATCCTCGCCGATCATGTTATAGGTGATGAGATAGGTGAGCTCGTCAAGGATAACCAGATCGTGCTTGCCTGCAGCAATGGTTTCCCTGGCAAACGCCCAGGCCTGACGGGCCAGGGCAATGTCTTTGTCCATATCATCGGACTTCCAGATAAAGCCACGCCCCATCACATGAAAATCGAGCCGGCCCTGAAAACATTTTGCACTTTCCAGCTCACCGTATTTCCAGCTTCCCTTGATAAACTGGATCACCGCAACCCGCTGGCCGTGGCCCAGGGCCCGAAAGGCCAGGCCGAGGGCCGCCGTTGTCTTGCCTTTACCGTTGCCGGTAAAAACCAGCAGCAATCCCTTTGTATTCATCCGTTCCATCAGCTGTTCAGACGCATTTTAAATTTCCGTATTTGCAGTACTACCATCAGCACAGCAGGAGGAACCGACGCCGGTTCTGGTGTTGACTGCCGCAGGACGTTGATTCCTTCCTTCAGTCAGAGGCCTCCCATGCTGGCGGACATATTCGTACAGGACTATTGAGGCGGCCACGCTGACATTCAAGCTCTGAACATATCCCCACTGGGGTATGGAGACGGAAACCAATTCCGGATACGCCGCCTTGTCAAAGCTGAGACCAAATTCTTCATGACCTAAAATAAACGCCGCCTTGTCCGGCAGAGCGAGTTGTCCCAGAATTTCTCCCTGCCCGGGTTCCAGGGTTATGCACTGATATCCGCGCCCGGACACCTCGCTAAAACAGGCGTCAAACGTTTCATGCTGGAAAAAGGGAACCCAGCGGACCGATCCCTTGGCCGGATCAGGGTCGAAAAAATCTACATTGATTAAATGGATTTCCAGGGCGCTGAAGGCGTCCGCCACTCGAAAAATTTTTCCAATATTAAAATCGGGTTTCAAGCCGTCAAGGATAAGAATACAGGAATGGATACCGGGAGAGGCATCCACCAGACTCCGTCTCCTTGCCCGAACAAAACGGGCTTGCATATCAAGTTTTTTGTTGCCCTTTCTTCGCATAATGAGTTTTTCTTGCCAAGAGTATTTTTTTCTGACACAGTATAAACGAGTACACTCGAATTGACGCGACAACTCATACCACGAAACAATTGATTTCGCACACCTTGAACAACAATGCGAGTGCTCAACTCAGGTGCGGTTCTTTTTCACCCCTGTACTATCAATCCTTTTAAATACCGGGAGCATACCCTTGACAACTCAAAAAACGTCCTGCTGCGATCTCTGTGGACAGGAAAAAAAAGTACAACCCGTGGGCGATCGAAAACTCTGTTCGATCTGTAAAACCATTGCCGGTCATGTAAAAAATCATCCGGAAGAAGTACGGAAAATATGGGTTGAGCTGTATGACGAGTCAATAATCCCCACCCCCCATCGCCCGCCGATAAAGAATGAGAAGGAAATGCCGGATGTGCTTGACGGCAAACGCTACCGAGCCGTGGATCGGGAAAACAACAAGTGGTACCTGTCTGTCAGCGAAGTTGATGGACAGCCGGTTGAGGTCTTTGCCTCAACCGCTTTTGACCGGGACAATGAGCTGCAGTCGCGAATCTCCAACCTGACCACCATTACCAGGTTGATCTCTCTGATTCTTCGCCACCTCTTTCTCGGCGAACGATTGACCCTGCCCAAATGCCTCAAGCAGATACAGCGAAGTTCGCGGCAGCGTGACGATCTCCCGGATATGCTCTACCGCGTCTTGAGCCGTTACACCGATGAACCCGACCAGCAGAACCACGAGCAATTAGAAGAAAAAAAGGAATAAAAACATAACTGGTTACGTATGAAACTCAGCCAAGGTGTGTAGAATACACGGATATAAAAATAAACCAGCATGGCTGGACCAG
>CAZPXI010000105.1:5620-8625 GCA_964590715.1 uncultured Desulfobulbus sp. | reverse complement strand
CTTAACCAACACCCATGTATACGCGGTTTACTCTTTTTTTTCCAGAACGTATTCCAGAGCTTCCTGGATGGTATGCGGATAATGGAAGATAACCCCTTCCCGCACATCTTTCGGGATCTCCAGCACATCCTTCTCATTGAGGACCGGCAGGATCAGTTCCCGGATGCCGGAGCGCAGTGCAGCCAGCACTTTTTCCGCTATGCCGCCGACCGGAAGAACATCGCCCCGCAGGGTGATCTCACCGGTCATCGCCACATCAGGCCGAACCGCCCGCCCGGTAATCACTGAAACCAGCGAACTGACCATGGCCACACCGGCCGATGGTCCGTCCTTGGGAATTGCTCCTTCCGGGACATGGACATGAAGATCAATTGAGGAAAAGATATCCTCGTCAATGTCCAACTCGTCGGCATGGGAACGGATATAGGTAAGGGCTGCCGTTGCCGACTCCTTCATGACATCGCCAAGCTTGCCGGTCAGGGTCAGACCGCCCTTTCCTTTCATGCTTGAGGTTTCAATAAACAAAATCTGCCCGCCGACCGGAGTCCAGGCAAGACCGGTGGCAAGGCCCGGCCCCCAGCTTCTGGCCTTCATTTCCGGAAAAAAACGGATCGGGCCGAGAAAATCGTACAGGTCATCCGCCGTCACCTTACGTTTCTCCGTTCGGCCCCTGGCGATTTCAGCTGCCACGCCCCGGCAGACGGCGGCAATTTCACGTTCCAGATTACGGACCCCGGCCTCCCGGGTATAGGAACGGATCAGAGCAACAATGGCCTCTTCGGTCAGCTCCAGATCATCCTCGCTCAGAGCATGGGCCTCGAGCTGTTTGGCCAGTAGGTGGCGCTGGGCGATGGCCAGCTTCTCCTGTTCTGTATAGCCGGAGAGTTCGACGATTTCCATTCGATCCCGAAGCGGTCCCGGGATGGTATCAAGCCTGTTGGCGGTGGCAATAAACATGACCTTGGACAGGTCAAATTCAATATCCAGATAATGATCGGTAAAGGTGGAGTTCTGCTCCGGGTCCAGAACCTCAAGCAGGGCGGAAGAGGGATCGCCGCGAAAATCGTTACCGAGTTTATCCACCTCGTCCAGCAGAAATACCGGGTTGTTGGAATCGGCCTTTTTCAGGCTCTGGATTATACGTCCCGGCAGAGCCCCGATATAGGTTCGCCGATGGCCGCGGATTTCAGCCTCATCACGGACACCGCCCAGGGCAATGCGGACGAATTTCCGATTCATGGTTCGAGCGATGGACTGGCCGAGCGAAGTCTTACCCACGCCCGGAGGTCCGGCAAAACAGAGGATCGGGCCGTGCATGTCTTCTTTGAGTTTGCGAACCGCCAGAAATTCAAGGATACGTTTTTTAATCTTTTTCAACCCGTAATGATCGGCATCAAGATCTTTTTCCGCCTGATCAAGATCAAGGGTATCGGTGGTGGATTCCATCCAGGGCAGATCAAGGATCCAGTCAATATAGTTGCGGGATACCGAATATTCGGGCGAGGACGGCGAGATCCGCTCCAAGCGATCAAGTTCCTTTTCCATAACCTTTTGCGCTTCGGCACTGAGTTTTTTCTCAGCGACTTTTTCACGCAGTTCCTTGACTTCGACATGATCCTCGTCGCCCTCGCCAAGCTCCTTGCGAATGGCCTTCAGCTGCTGGCGGAGAAAAAACTCGCGCTGCTTGCCATCCATATCTTTCTTGATGGATTTCTGCAGCTCATTACTCATCTCAATGGTCTCAAGACGTTTGCTCAACTCACGGGCCACCTTGTGCAGCAGATCGTCCAGCTTCCGGGTCTCCAGGATTTCCTGCTCATCCTCAATCTTGAGGTTCAGCTGCGAGGTCACCAGAAAGGCGATATGAAAGGGGTCGGCAAGGCCCTTGACCGTGGCCACCATTTCCTGGGGCAGCTGGGCCAGTTTGACCAGTTTCGTAAACTGGGTCCGGATGTTCAACACCAGGGCCTCAATCTTCTTGTCCTCAACAATCTCCATGGGAATTTCGACGACCCGGGCCTGCATGTAAGGATCCTGGGCGATATACTCAACGGTCTCAATTTTTTTGGTTCCACTGACCAGAACCTGATAATAACCCTCTTCAGCCTTGGTTAACTTATGAATATAGCCAACCACCCCGATCTGGTACAAATCCTCCGGGTGTAGATCGTCTTTTCCATTTTTTTCATTGCGGCTGGGAATCAGACCGATCATTCGGTCGCCAAGCAAGGCGTCATCAATAAGTTTTTTTGAAGATTCACTGTTGATCTGCAGGGGAAATCCCATACCGGGATAAAAGACAAAGCCGTGCAGGGGCAGGATCGGTAACTTCTCCGGAACCTGCAGTCGTAAGGGGTCGATCGATTCTTCCTGTTTTTTTTCTTCAATAGCCATATATCATTCTCCTTCCTGCACCTGTATGCGTACCCGGGTTTTCTTTTGTCTCTTGGGCAGGGTTATCATCAAAATTCCATCAGCATAGGAGGAGTCCGACCCGTCGACATCGACCACCGAGGGCAGAGAAACCGTACGCTCAAACCGGCCGAGCTCGATTTCCAGCTGATGAACACAGGCGATGGAACCCTGGACCGGCAACTGCCGCCGACCGCTGACCCGCACCTGGTGTTCGCCGACAACCACTTCAAAGTCACTACGCCCGACTCCGGCCAGATCAAAGTACAGATAAATTTCCGATTCAGCCTCATAGATATCCGCCGGCGGCTGCCAGCGCTGCTCCCCCATGGGAACCATCCGGGCCAAGGACATATTGCGCAGCATTCGTCCGGTCTGCAGCTGCATCTCTTCAAGTTCCTGAAAAATTTTCTTGCTGAAATGATCCATTACACCCTCTTCGAATCTGCGTCCGTCCTTTCTGGGGGCCGACTGGTGATGATCAACACATAATTCTGAGATACAAATAACCACTATAACGTTTCCGGCAATTATTAATCAACAAAAACAGCCGGAAAAACGTCCAACAGCCGGAGAGATAAAGAATTTTTTTT
>CAZPXI010000105.1:0-5520 GCA_964590715.1 uncultured Desulfobulbus sp. | reverse complement strand
TTTTTTTTCATTGCTTTTCAACCCGCCGATATTAAAGTATGTGACCTACAACGTATTGTATTTTCCTTTTCCTTTTTTATATTTTTTCTCTTTTATTCTCTTTTATCGAGTGGAGGTTCTTATGAGTAGTTCATGTGGAGGATCCTGTGGATCCGATGACCAGAGCAGTTGCGGCTCGGCCGATGCGCACCTTGCCCAGCAGGATATAGCGATCAACAAGTCTCTTGGAAAGATCAAAAATAAAATCCTGGTCATGAGCGGCAAGGGCGGGGTCGGCAAATCAACCGTTGCCGTCAATCTGGCCCTGGGCCTGGCCAACCGTGGCCATAAAGTCGGTCTCATGGATGTGGATCTGCACGGGCCCGATGTCTGCCGGATGCTGAACCTGACCGGAACTCTTGAACCGCCCAAGAACCCCAGTGATCTGGTACCACCGCTGGTGTACAGCGACAACGTCAAGGTTGTTTCCTTGGAATATATGATGAAGGATCGGGACGAGGCCATTATCTGGCGCGGTCCCCTGAAGATCCAGGCCATCCGTCAGTTTGTCGCCGACATGGACTGGGGCGAGCTGGACTATCTTGTTGTCGATGCCCCTCCAGGCACCGGTGACGAGCCCCTGTCCGTGGCCCAGACCATCCCAGGTGTCCAGGCGGTGGTGGTGACCACTCCGCAGGCCGTGGCCCTGGCCGATGTTCGTAAATCGATCAACTTCTGCAAGACCCTGGAGATGCCCATTGCAGGCCTGATCGAGAACATGTCCGGTTTCATCTGCCCGCACTGTGAGGAAACCGTGGATATCTTCAGCTCCGGCGGCGGCGAACAAACCGCCCGCGACTTCGACCTCCCCTTTCTAGGCCGGGTACCGATGGATCCCAGAGTCGTCATTGCCGGTGACACCGGCAAACCCTACCTGTCCTCCGATGAGGATACCCCGGCGACCAAGGCATTCAGCGCCGTGGTTGAGGCAATAGAAATCCGCATGCCGCCCACCGGTGCAGTATCGCTGGGCACCATCACCCCGCAGGAAACCGGCTGCGGATGCGGCAGCGGTGGTTGCAACCCCGATACCTGCGACTGCTGAAAAAACAGGGATTAGGGGTTAGGGATCAGGGACGAACAGGCTGAAGTATACTCTTCGGCCTGTCCCCGATTTTCTCTAAAAAAATCCATACAACCTGCAACTCCAATCATACAATCTATCCATGAAAATCCAACAACTCACCGTCGGCATGATGGGCGTCTGCTGCTACATTGTCTCCTGCGAGAAAACAGGCAAGGCGGCGATTATCGATCCGGGCGGAGACGAAGAAAAGATCCTGGATGCCTGCCGTAAAGAAAATCTGGATGTGGAATACATCATCGCCACCCACGGCCATCCGGATCATGTCTGCGGCAACGGGCCGATCCAGGAGGCCACCGGCGCCAAAATCATCATGCACAAAGATGATGCCGAATTCTTTGCCCGGCCCGAGATAAAAGACTACTTTTCCATGCTCGGTCTGGCTGAATCACCCCCGGCCGACATCATCGTTGAAGACGGAGACACCATTACAATCGGCGAGGAGAAGCTGCAGGTCCTGCACACGCCGGGTCATACTCCGGGCGGCATCTGTCTCTATAATGCACCGGACTGTTTTACCGGCGATACCCTTTTTGTCGGCGGGGTCGGCCGCACCGATTTCCAGGGCGGTTCCATGCAGGAACTCAGCCGCTCCATCCAGGAGAAACTGCTCACCCTGCCGGCGGACACGGTTGTCTGGCCGGGCCACGGCTACGGCGGCTCCAAATCCACCATCGGCGAAGAAGCCCGAAGCAACCCGTATTTCTAACCGCCTTTTTTGTTTTCACCCCAGTACCCCCGGAACTGCCACCTGAGACCAGACACCTGATTGCATGCGAGAAATAATCCTTGGAACCGCCGGCCATGTTGATCATGGCAAAACCTCCCTGACCCGTGCCCTCACCGGTATCGAGACCGACCGCCTCAAAGAGGAAAAAAAACGCGGCATCACCATTGAGCTGGGCTTTGCCCATCTTGATCTGCCCTGCGGCCACCGGCTGGGCATTGTCGATGTGCCGGGCCATGAAAAATTCATTCGCAACATGGTGGCCGGGGCTGCGGGCATGGATCTGGTCGCCTTTATCATTGCCGCCGATGAAGGGATCATGCCCCAGACCATTGAACATTTCGACATCTGCAAGCTGCTTGGCGTCAAAGACGGTTTGATCATCCTGACCAAGAAAGACATGGTCGATGGCGAATGGCTGGAGATGGTCGAGGAAGAGGTCCGGGAATTCTTCCAGGACAGTTTTCTCGAAGAGGCGCCGATTCTGACGGTTTCCTCAACCACCGGCGAGGGCATTGACGAGATCAAACAGGCCCTGGACGAAAAAGTCCGGGCTATCGATTTCCAGGAAGAGTTCGGGCCCTTTCGGCTCGCCGTTGACCGGGTCTTTTCCATGAAGGGTTTTGGCACCGTCATCACCGGCACCTCGCTTTCCGGGCGCATTGCAGTTGGTGAAGAATTGACCTTTTATCCGGGCGGTCTCAGTGCGAAAATTCGCGGGATCCAGGTCCACGGGCAGGATGTGGAGGTGGTCGAGGCCGGACACCGGACCGCCATCAATCTGCAGGGTATTGAAAAAGAAGAGATCAACCGCGGCGACCTGGCGGCGACTCCGGGCAGCATGACCCCTTCCATCCGGTTGGACGGGCGCCTCCATTACCTGGAAGCCAATGAAAAAGAACTGAAAAACAGGGCCCAGGTGCGGGTGCATGTCGGGACCCGTGAGATCCTGGGCCGGGTCGTGCTGATGGAATCGGACACGGTGCAGCCCGGCGACGATGCCAATGTCCAGTTTATCCTCCAGGAACCGGTTGCGGTCTGGCCTGGAGACCGCTATGTCATCCGCAGTTATTCACCGGTCAATACCATCGGCGGCGGCACGATTTTAAACAATGCGCCCCCTAAACGTAAACGACTGGTGGATCGGGACAGGGAACGGAACACAGAAATATTTGGAGTCTACCAGTCGGGTACTCCGGAGGAAAAGCTGCTGCTCTTTCTTGAAGAGAGCGGCTTTACCGGCATCGTTGCCGACCAGCTGGCCACCCGGCTGGGGGTCTTTGGTAAAAAGTTAAAAAAGCTCCTGCAGCAGCCCATCTCCACCGGAAAAATCACGGTGGTGGAATCCGACAGCCAGCGCTTTGTTGCGGCCTCGGTTCTTGAACGATTAACCGCAGCAATCCTGAAACTGGTCGAAACATACCATCAGGACAACCCGCTCAAAACAGGGATGGCCAAGGAAGAACTGCGCTCCCAGCTCAAACCCCGGGTCGACCAGAAACTGCTCAACTATGCCTTAGGCTATTTGACTAAAAAAGGGGGAATCGTTCAGGAAGGAGCCGAGGTCAGGCTCAGCGGACATGAGGTCGTTCTGCAGGTGGATGAACAGGCCATGCAGGAGAAGATCAGCCGTCTCTACCGGGAGGCAGGCCTCAAGCCGCCCAACCTCAAGGATGTGCTGGCCACCTTTGGTGAATTTCCCGAGGCCCAGATCCGCCAGGTCATTGACCTGCTGCTGCAAAATGGAGAAATTGTCAAAATCAACGAGGCCCTCTACTTCCACGCCGAAGTGCTGCAGCAACTGCAGCAGGATCTCACCGAGTTTATCAAGAGAGAAGGTGAAATCGATGCGCCCCGCTTTAAGGAAATGACCGGCCTGACCCGTAAATTCTCCATTCCCCTGCTCGAATACTTCGACAAAATCAAGCTGACCATCCGCATCGACGATAAACGGGTTCTGCGCAAAGGATGATGAGGCCCACCATTACTCAACCTTTATCGTTTTTACCTACCTGATCGGTACATCATTTTTGTCCAGCGGATTGTTTCGACCAATTTTTGATAAAGCACGGTCAAACGTATCTCTATCGCCTCTTGCTGCACGACTTTCGAGATACTCCTGAGTCCTCAAGGCAGACATCTTCTCGGCAAGAGCTGTGGCTATAAACTGATTGATAGAAATACCTTCTTCTTTTGATATTTCTTTTACTTCTTTATGAAGAAATTTAGGTAACCTTAAGCTTACAGTACTCATAACAGCCCTCTCTCTTTTAGAAACTCCCAGGGAGTTACGGCGCTTATGCCAAATTTAGAGATGTTTTTAAAATCTTTCTTGTTGAATGTAATTATATGCCGGCTTCTTGCCTTAACAGCTAATTCCAGGACTAAATCATTTTTTGGATCTTTAAGAAATGGTCGCCACAAATAATTAATTTTATGGCGGTTGGATGCAAAACAGACATAGTCCAGAATGTCATTTAAGTCTGCAACCGTAAGATTGGTCTGCTTTAGAAATCTATGGGCAACAGATTCGTATTCCATTATCAACGGCACGGAAATATTTGTTTTAAATGCACTCTTGCCGATAAGACTCAGCAGATAAAAAGAAGCCCCCGTATCATTTTTCAGTGCTGAAATAAAGACATTCGTATCGATTACAATTTGAAGCTTTTGCATCTTGATATTATATGCAGCATCCTATGCGATGTCAAACGGTGTTTTCCGGGCTGGAAATCAATAAAAAGCAAAAGCAGACGCGCCCCCTTTTCAGATTGCGCCTGTAAAGCAGAAGCGATTATCATCCGAGGCCCGACCACACCACCAAGGCATGACGGTCACGACGCACAACCACCCGTCATTCCCGCAGTCTTTTAGCGGGAATCCAGTAAACATGTCTTATTTTATCCTGACTCGGATTGTAATGATCACCTGACTTTGTCATTTCTGCACAAAGGCGTCTTTTAGGATTACATGATGTCAGATTAGTTTGTCATACCCTGGGCTTGTGCAGTTCTACAGGAAGGACTGTCTGAAAATGGATAAAATCTTTATCTGTGGTCAGAATGGGCATTTTATGCCGTTTGGAGATTGCGCAAAGAAGAAAATCCGTATTCGAGCCCTGGATGCCTTTTTTTCCGGCGGTGTTGAAATATTCGGCTGCCAGTTCGTAATCTTCTGAAATGATTTCTATGTGTGGAAATGCTCGAAGATGGTCTCTGAGGATATTGAATTGTTTTTTCAATTTTATGCCACTCAGGAGTTCCTGGCAGACAGGGCCTGTGAGCTGGGCCCGGACTTCATTGATCAGCTCTTTTAATTCATAGACATATTCATTTACTTTGTCTTCCTTTTCGCTTCGTCTTCTTAGAGCCAACGACCATACGCAAGTGTCAATTATGATTTTCACTGTACAGCTCTTTGCTTTTTGTAATCATAATCCTTGTCGTACTCTATTGTATTAAAAATATTTACAATATCAGCCTGCCTTCTCCTTTGAATATATTCCTGCAGAGCCTCGGTAACAGCTCCTTTTTTGGTGCGATGCTTACCTAGGTTTTTAGCCTCTTCAATAAGCCGGTCGTCGATAGCGAGATTAGTAGCCATGTGTAATCCTCCTTCTCTTTCTTACACATCATAATAAGGCATTCAATGTGTGAAGTAAAGAGAGTCA
>CAZPXI010000104.1:4440-8653 GCA_964590715.1 uncultured Desulfobulbus sp. | reverse complement strand
ATTTGAACGCCCCCCTCTTCAAGTACAGGTGCAGCCTCCATCAGCATCACGTTCTGTTCTGCCGAACCTGACAGGCCCATGCCGCCCGCATCTGCCTGCCGTTCTACTTTTTTGCTCCAGACGGCTTGTCTGCCCCTTTTTCTCTCTGGAGATGCCGGGGCCACCATTGTTTTCTCAACCTGCGGCACATCCGCCCTGCCCGCCTTGTCTTCACCGGGCATCTCATTCATTTGCAGGACATCGGTGCTTTCTATTCTACTCTCTTTCTGGACCGGTGTTTTATATAACGGTTGTCCTGCATCTCTGACAATATTAAGGTACAAAACTACAGAGGCTGCAGCAGCAAGGGCCGACCCGGCCCAAGCAAGATTTTTTATCTTGAATGGCCGGAATGTGACATTTGTTTTGGGCCTTTTTTGTTCTCCAGCTTCTATTTCATGGAGCTCAAGCCACTGGCCGTAACACCGTTCACAACCGGCCAGATGTTCAAAAAACCGTTGCTGTTCTTTGGCTGCACAGTTTCCCGCCACAAGATCGGCCATCTGCTCAGAATTCAGGCAATCGGTTTTCTCCCCACCCGGGGTTGATGCCGCCATCCCCAACAGTGCTGCCCGCCGGTTGGCTTCATGCTGTTTCTTCAATTTATGTATCTGTGCCATACAGTATAACTCGAAATTTACGCAGTCCTCTCCTGATTCTCCCGCCCCACTACCTCACCTGACGGATTAATTTTATGTTTTTGTCGAAAAATTACTCTTCCAGCAGTCTCTTCAACTCTTCATCTATTCCTGCCTGCTCAAAGCCGGTACGCAATCTGGTTAACAGGCGTCTGAGTTTTCCGTGGGTTTGATTTGCATTCAATCCCAGCATTTTTCCAGCCCTGGTTACCGAAATCCCGTCTTGAAAGCAGAGTTTGATCAGCAGCCGCTCTTGAACGGATAACTCAATTCCGGCAGCCAAAATTCGAACAAAAGAATGTTCAACCGCCTGGAATTGTTCTTCACTGCTCAGTAGACCTGTGAACAGAGCTTCAAGAAAATTTTTTCTTTCATCCTCCAGAAATCGTTCTTCCGGGCCTTTCAGATGCCCGCCTTTAGCCTGCCGGTTGTTTTCACAAGTTCCATCTTCATCATTAAACTCGACCTCAAGGGCCTGCTGCCTGCCGCAGTCTGTCACCCGCTCAAGGATTGTCCATGCAGTCTGCTCCACTTGCGCCCTGTCTTTAATACGATGAACCATGGTTTCCACAGTAGCGCTGACATTGAGGCGCTGCAGACAGAGAAGCTCAAATACAGTAATCCATATTCCACCCAGAGCGGATATCCACTGTGGCGGCCGCACCCTGCCGAACCGTTTTCTAGAAAAATCCTCAAGCAGTCTGATCGTTAACGAGGACAGAAAGGTGGAGAACCTGGCCCGGCCTGAAAAGGATCGGACCCGCCGGCAATCATCCTCCTGCAACTGATTCAAGACATAAAGGGCAGCCTCTTCTGCCAGGTTGTCGTTGAATCTTCGCCTGGCCAGCCGGTTGATCAGCGGCCAGTGGACCGTTATTTTCTGCTTAAAATCCTGCAACAGCTCTCCACGGAAAGGCATATCGGAATAACTTTCTTTGTACTGAGGGTATCTGCTCCTCATGAAAAAAAACAGAAAAAACGAAAAGGCTGCGACAAATACTCTTCTCCTGACCGTCAATTGGAATAACAGGCAACAACGACTAGCTAAAACCTGAAAAATCAAAGCCCAAGGAGAATTGAAATGAAACTGAACAGACAAATGGCAACTCTTATCCTCATGCTTACCCTTGCCGGATGTTCAACATCCCGGGAAAAGGTAGAGATAGAGGACACGCAAACTATAACAACGTCGCCCTCCCCCGCCAAAGGACAGGTAGAGAAATCCTTGCCCATTTTTCCGGAGGTGAAAACACAACAAAAAAATGTACAGGAAATGAACAAAATGTCTTCCAGGCCGAGAAAAGAAATGACCTCTCCCCAGCCCATGGCACTTACAGGGAGGGTCATGATACAGGACGATTCCTTCTTTATTACCCCGCCGCCTCCCTGGAACAGGGAGTCCTATAATGCACTCTCGGAAAACGGGTTTATCAAGACAACACATGACCCGTTGTCGACCTTTTCCATAGATGTGGACACGGCTTCCTACTCCAATATACGACGCTTTATCGGCCAGGGCGCCCTGCCTCCGGTCGGTGCGGTTCGCATTGAGGAGATGATCAACTATTTCTCCTATGACTATCCTCAGCCGAATATAAAAAATCCATTCTCCGTGACCACCGAACTTGGCCCCTGCCCCTGGAATGCTGAGCATGAACTTGTTCGGATCGGCCTCAAGGCCAGGGATATTGACAAAAAGGATTTACCGCCGTCCAACCTGGTATTTCTGGTCGATGTCTCCGGTTCCATGTCGGCCCCAAACAAACTGCCGCTTCTGAAACAGTCCATGAAAATGCTGGTTCAACAGCTGGATACAAACGACCGGGTCTCCATGGTTGTCTATGCGGGCAACGATTGTGTACTTCTTGAACCGACTTCAGGCTCTGAGCAGAAAAAAATTCTTGAGGCCATTGATATGCTGGGGGCCGGGGGCTCAACCCATGCCTCCAGCGGCATAATCACCGCCTACAAACTGGCGAAGCAGGTGTACATGCCCAAGGGAAACAACCGGATCATTCTGGCCTCGGACGGAGATTTCAACGTCGGCACCGCCAGCCGGGGTGAGTTACAAAAACTGATTGAAGACAAAAGAAAGAGCGGAATCTACCTGACCGTACTCGGATTCGGGATGGGAAACTATCACGATGATACCATGGAAATCCTGGCCGATAAGGGAAACGGAAATTATGCCTATATTGACAACCTGCTGGAGGCCAAAAAGGTCATGGTCAAAGAGATGAGCGGGACCATGTTTGCTCTGGCCCGGGATGTCAAAATCCAGGTGGAATTCAATCCGGCCATGGTCGGCGCCTACCGGCTCATCGGCTATGAGAACCGGGCACTTGCCGATGAGGACTTTAACAATGACACAAAAGATGCCGGTGAGATCGGGGTCGGCCATACGGTCACGGCCCTGTATGAACTGATCCCGACCGGCAGTGATGATCTGCCCCATATCGATCCGCTCAAGTATCAACAGGTACGGGGCAAAAGCGGTGTTCAATACAACAACGAACTGATGACCATCAAACTGCGCTACAAGCCCTTGGATCAAAAAAAGTCTCGCCTGTTGACCACAACTGTCCAGAATCAAAAAAATGCCCTGGATTCGACCAGCAATGATTTTCGTTTTGCCGCTGCAGTTGCCGGATTCGGTATGCTGCTGCAGGATTCAGATCTCAAAGGAAAACTTGATTATAACCAGGTACTCACCCTGGCCAAAAATGCAAAAGGAACCGATGATGAAGGGTATCGGGCTGAGTTTATCCGCCTGGTAGAGATGAGCCAGCTCCTTTAGGATTTTTTTAGTACTCTTGTACGTCCCCTGTCGGAAAAGAGATTTTTCCTGACTCCGACAGGGTGTCATCCTCACCTCCAGGCTGTACTTTCTCCTGTCAGCAAAAAGCCGGTTCAACAGATACCTCCCGCCCCTTGCGCCTGGATGTCTTGAATCTTCCGCCCGACATATCCAGGCTGTCAGCCCACAGCCAAACCGGGAGTTGTTTTTGATCGGGCAGATGGCCAAAGAATTTTGTGGCTGCAGCGACAAAGCAAAATTGTTCCCTGCTCAAATCGGCAACAGGTGTCGAACCGCCGATGAAAAACTGTACCTCGTCATTTTCTGTCACCAGCAGTAAATCGTTTTTCTTTTTCATGATGGAATCGCGCAGGAACTTGACCGACTTGAGCTTTAAACCACCCTTCCCAGTCTGTGTGAAAGCAAACATTGTCTGTCGAACAATCATTTTGTACTCCATACCCAACCTCCTCTGGTTTAAGGAATAAACCAGCATGGCTGGACCGGATTTCCAGGCCACTGCCACAACAAACCATGAAAATAGTCTGAGAGAACAAAACGTTGTGGACTATTCTCGGATAAACCTGCGTGTAAAGAGTTACGGACAGCAGGAATATTCATGGGTTATTACGGCGGTGACCTCAATATCCGGCCAGCCTCGCCTGTTATTTTCCTTGACTGTAACAGAGGAGGGTTGTCATATAGCGATAGACCCCTCATTTTTTTTACTGTTTTTTTT
>CAZPXI010000104.1:2691-4340 GCA_964590715.1 uncultured Desulfobulbus sp. | reverse complement strand
CAGAGGAGGGTTGTCATATAGCGATAGACCCCTCATTTTTTTTACTGTTTTTTTTTAAAATAAGTGCCGGACATAAAAATGTGGAAGAGCATAGGACTCAGACAGTGTATTCCCTCAATCCCTAACCCCTAATCCCTAACCCCTAATCCCTAATCCCTAACCCCTAATCCCTAACCCCTAATCCCTAACCCCTAATCCCTAATCCCTATTATAATGTCCCTTCTTGAACGCATTTATTTTTTCCATGCAAAAATCCAGGCCGGACGATTTCCCAATACAACCGTATTGATCAATGAATTTGAAATCTCCCCGGCAACCGCCCACCGGGATATCGCCTATCTCCGGGACAGACTTCTTGCCCCTCTTGCCTTTGACCAGCGAAAAAACGGCTTTTTTTATACCCGAGACAACTTCCAGCTTCCCTTTGAAGACAGTCCGGCCATGACGCTCATCCTGGGTTTGCTGGGTAATCTGGCGGAAGAAACCGGACTGGCCGAGCTGCCGGAACTGGCCGAGATCAAAAAAAGACTGCAGGGGGTCCTCTTCCCCGGCCAGAGGGATATCGGTGATATTCTGCACTGTGAATGGGTTGAAAAGGAACGAATCAGCGGGACGATTTTCAAAGCAGTACTTGGAGCACTTCGGGAGCAGCAACAACTCCAGCTCAGCTATCGTGACGGCACCGGCAAGAAAAGCCAACGCCGGATTGATCCCATGAAACTGGTCAACTATCAGGGCCGCTGGTACCTGCTGGCCTGGTGTGAAACACGCCGGGAACGACGGATGTTTCATCTCGCCCGGATGGAAGAGGCAACGCTGACCGGGGCTCAAATAGAGCATGCCATGAAAGTGGATGACAGCTGGCTGACCGACAGCTTTGGTATTTTCAAGGGACCGGTTGTCTTCCATGCAACCATCAGGTTCACCAGCACGGCGGCGGAAATTGTCCGCCATCAACAGTGGCACCCGGACCAGAAACTTGAGGCAAAGGAGGACGAAACATTGCTCAGGCTGCCGGTGGCCGATGACCGGGAACTGATCATGAAAGTGCTCCAGTTCGGGGCTCAGGCTGAGATTGTTGCCCCAAAAGCATTGCGGCAGCGATTGCAACAGGAAATTCTGCAGATGAGCCGCCTGTACAACCAATGAACCTCTTGCCGAATGTTCTCTTTTTTTGCTACAGTTGGGATTCGTAACTCACAACATCCCTTGAAGAGAGGAAATCATATGCATTCAGCAATCACTGCCGTTATTCTCGCTGCCGGCAAGGGCACCCGGATGAAGTCAAGCCGGGCCAAGGTCCTGCACGAGGTTTTTTTCAAACCCATGCTCCACCATGTGCTGGATTCGGTGAAACAGGCTGGAATCGAACAGACTGTTGTTATTGTCGGCCACCAGCGAGATGCTGTTCTTGCCTCCATAGAACAGTACGCCCACACTCCGGTTATCCAGGAAGAACAGCTCGGAACCGGTCATGCCGTGCTCTGCACGGAAGCTGCCTGCGGGGAGAGTGACCAGGTCATGATTCTCTGCGGCGACACTCCGCTCATCCGGCCCGAGACTCTGCAGGCCCTGGTCAAGGCCCATACTGAAACAAACAGCACCGTCACCCTGATGACCACCCTGCTCGAAGATCCCTTCGGCTACGG
>CAZPXI010000104.1:0-2591 GCA_964590715.1 uncultured Desulfobulbus sp. | reverse complement strand
CAAACAGCACCGTCACCCTGATGACCACCCTGCTCGAAGATCCCTTCGGCTACGGCAGAATTATTTCAGATCAGGATGGCAATATTCTGGAAATTGTCGAGCAGAAGGATGCCGATCCTGCCCAGCGCGCAATCAAGGAAATAAATGCAGGGATTTATCTGGTCAAAGGTGAATTTCTCTTTGCCGCCCTGCAACAAGTGGGTACCGATAACAGCCAGGGGGAAGTCTACCTCACCGACATCATCTCCATTGCCAACCATCAGGGACACAAGGTCCATACCTTTGTCCATCCACAGGCCATTGATGTTCTCGGGGTCAACTCACGGATTGAGCTTGCCCAGGCAGATAAAGAACTGCAGATGCGCCATAACCGCGAAGTCATGCTCAGCGGCGTGACCATGTACTCACCGGAGACCATTCTCATCGCACCCAACTGCAGTATCGGGCAGGATTCAGTCATCCAGGCCGGGGTTCAGATCAGCGGCAAATCAACCATCGGCAGCGGAGTTCACCTTGAGACCGGTGCCGTGCTTACCAACTGTACCCTCGGCGACAACGCCGTGATAGGTGCCCACAGTGTGCTCCATAACAGTACCATTGAAGAGACGGAACATATCCCGCCCCTGACCTACCGGGTTGGCTGATGACCCTGCTGAAATAACAGAACATTTTCAAGCTTTATAAAAAGACTCTAACCCGTTATATTGGCATTATTTCAAAATCTTTCCATTTTGCAACCAACGAACACTCTTTAACATTCAACTGGAGCATAGCGACCCCATGAGCGACATTAAAAAGATGTACACAACCATTCTCGGTGACTCTTTCCCCATGGAGATGACTCTCTCATTCGGCGACCAGACCCTGGTCTATCGCAAGAGAACCTGGGGTATTCCCATGGAAGACGGATCCGTGGATGAACGTGGCCTGCGCTACGGAGAAAATCCAGACCAGGAGGCCGCCCTGTATGAACTGGTCAACGGCAACCTGGTGCTTGGTGACTGTAAATTCATTGAACCGGGCAACTCGCTGGTCTCCGGTATTACGGTCGACGACATGCTCCAGGTGGGTAAACATCCGGGCAAGATCAACCTGACCGATGTCGATAACGGCCTCAACATCATCAAATACATGGTCGATAAACCGGCCGCTGTTATTCTCAAACACAACAATCCCTGCGGTGCCGCCATCGGTTCAACCCTTGCCGACGCCTACAATAAAGCCAACCGTACCGACCGCATTGCCGCCTTTGGCGGAGCGGTGATCATGAGCAAGCCGGTTGATACGGATACGGCAAAGCTGATGGCAAAAAACTACCTGGAAGTTGTCTGTGCCCCCGATTTCGAGGACGGCACCCTGGAAATCCTATCCAAGGCCAAAAACCTGCGGGTCATCCGCATGGATGGTATCAACCGGCTGGCAGACTTTGAACAGTTTCGTTTTGTCGACTTCAAGTCACTCATTGACGGCGGCCTGATCGTGCAGCAGTCGGCGGTCAACTCCATCCGCTCCATCAACGACCTGAAACCAGCCACTGCCACCTGGAAGGGGCAGGAGTATGCCTGCAAGCGCAGTCCCAACCAGCGCGAGATCGATGATATGATCTTTGGCTGGGCCGTGGAACACGGGGTAACCTCAAACTCGGTTATCTATGTCAAGGACGGCTGTACCACCGGAATCGGCACCGGTGAACAGGATCGGGTCGGTGTGGCTGAGATTGCCGTTCACAAGGCCTATGTAAAGTATGCCGACATCACCTGTTTTGACAAATTCGGTATCCCCTATGCAGATCTGGCCCTTGAGGTTGAGCAGGGCAAACGGGATGCTGCCGACGTTGAAGAGATTGATGCCAAGGTCAAAGCGGATCGGGCCGGTCTGCCCGGCTCTGTTATGATCTCGGATGCCTTCTTCCCTTTCCGTGATGGAGCGGACGTAGGGATCCGTGAAGGAATCTCAGCCATTCTCCAGGCCGGCGGTTCCATGCGTGATTATGCCTCCATTGAGGCCTGTAACGAGGCTGATCCCAAAGTCGCCATGATGTTTACCGGCCAGCGTTCATTCAAACACTGATCATCCTTTCTTCTCTGCCTGGATTTTCTTCTTCAGGTAAGCTCAAACAAAAAACAGGGGCGGCCAAAAGGCCGCCCCTGTTGTGGTTTGTATGATGGTGCCGCCAACGCCGACACAAGGTGCGATTAAAAGAAAGAATCATTCTGCAGATCAGGCTGAATTGACTTTGTCTCTTCTTCTCAGTATAATATAAGGAGTTATGGCTTTGTATTTTTAGATACTTTTTCACTCTACCCCCTTGAGCTGATGGCCACAGAATCCCGCAGCGATACATGGAAAACCGGTGCCTCTGATCTGCGTGCCGTCTCAACCCTTGCCCAGTTGCTGGCCGGTGCCATCAAACACCATACGCTCTATCCTGAAGATCACTCCATAGCCAGACAGCATATCAGCAAAATCCACGAAACCTTTTCCCTGTTTTTTAAAAACCATAAAACCCTCCATATTGATATCGGTAAAAACACCCTGCTCTATGATGGAGATGTTGTCTTTCAGGGAAAGCCCGATGAAAATGATATCGC
>CAZPXI010000103.1:0-8702 GCA_964590715.1 uncultured Desulfobulbus sp. | reverse complement strand
ATTTTTGCCGGCAGATTGACCACATCTGTCTGGACGGAGTCGTCCCAGTTCTCCTGAATCATAATAGCTCCGGTTGCCCCCTGTGCATAGAGGGCAACCAGACCGTTTTCAATCCCGCTTGAGCGGACAATTCCTTTAACCTCCGGGGTAATATCAACAAGGATCTCCCGCCGGCCGGTGGATAGTTCAAGGATTTTACGCATAGAATAAAAAAATCAAAACAAAAAAAATATAAAAAATATTAAAAGAAATCAGGCTGCAGCCTTTGTTGCCGCGTAGGCCGAGGCGGCGCATTCATTTTTACCGAGATCAAGCTCCTCCTGCTTGTCCTCGTCGTACTGTTCGATGTTTCCGTTGGCAAGTCGGATCATGGCGTATTCTTCCGGCTGGGGCCGCATGTTGTCTTTGATAAAGGTGATGAAGTCATCGAGAGTGTCAATACTGTAGATGCTTTTGTTGCGCTCTTTAATCTGGCCAAAGGGCAGGGCAAAGATCAGATTTTCATCGGCTTCTTCCCAGTCTATATAATGCGCCGGCAGGATGATAAGGTTATCATCGAGCTCGTGAACCATCCGCATGGAGTCAAAGAGCATCCCGGCCCATTCAACGGCCTTGCCGCCCAGGTCCGGACGTCCGATTGAGCTGATAAAGACCATGTCGCCGCTGATCATGAATTTTTCATCGACAATGAACGAGGTCGAACCCGGGGTGTGGCCGGGGGTAAAGAGAACTTTTACGGCCGGACCACCATTGCCGAATGTATGCATCTCACCATCCTTCAGCGAAGTGTACGGGTTTTTGGATGTTTTGAAATCTCCGTCATTCCCGAGAAATTGAGCTCCGGTCCGGGCGGCTATCTCGCGGCTGCCGGCGATGTAGTCGGCCTGCAGGTGGGTTTCAAAGGTTTTTATAATCGAACATCCTTTCTCTTGTGCAAAATCAACATAAAAATCCACGGCCCGGGAAGGATCAAAGACCATCATCTCGCTGCCGGAGATCAGGCCGTAACTGCAGGAGGCCTTACCCGGACGGATGAACTGGTACAGCTCGTACTCCATGCCGGGGTTGACAAGTTTGGGCACCAGCAGGTTGCCCCAGGTCTTAATACCGCCGCTCAGGTAGCCGACATCCTGAAAGCCGTGCTTGTCGAGGATTTCAGCCACATATTTTGCCGATCCCTCTTTAGCGCAGACGATGCGGATCTTCTTATTTTTCGGTACCCGGGCCACTGATTCGTTCTCGATTTCCATGAAATCATAATAGGACACGTTGAGCATTGAAAAGGGGTAGGGGCTTTCGACCTGAAAGCGTTTAAAGTCCTTGTCGTTGCGGACATCAAGAACAATAATATCCTCTTTGCTCGTCAACCAGTTGAACAGCTCACTTGCCTGATAGGTAAAAACAGCCATTGTTGTCTCCTCTGGAAAGGCCTGCAGCTCAAGTGATCAGCCGGCCATATACCTTTTTGTTATTCTTGTTGATGAATTCTCAAATTGTCACAAACCCTGTTTCTTCGGTTGATTATAGCCCTGGGAAGAATCGTTGTCGACTAAATTTCAACTTTAGATGAGAATCTTTATGAATGTATCAATGGACCATTGTTCTTCCCAGGTCTGTCTCGTGATAGTATTGCTTTTGGTGAAACTGCAGCTGTAACCCAAGCATATTGATACTATTTGAGTGCGGTTGTAAGCACCTTGTTCAGCTCTTTAAGATCAAAAGGTTTTGACACCGAGGCCACGAAACCATAGTCCGTACAGTTAGCCATTATCGGATCGTTGGAATATCCACTGGCAACAATAACCTTTGCTTCAGTGTTGATTTTAAGGATTTCCCGTACAGCCTCTTTGCCGCCCATGGCTCCGGGTATGGTCAGGTCCATGATGATCAGATCTACAGGCGTACCCTGCTCCATCAGTTCCCGGTATTTTTTAACCGCCTCGGCCCCGTCTTTAACCAGTATTACCTCATGGCCGAAATGGATAAGTTGCGACTCGGCAACTTTACGCAGCATTTCCTCATCATCCATGACCATTATTCGTGCCGAACCCGGAGGTAGGCCGTCCTGCTGTTTTTCCGTCGCTTCCACGCCGGCATGGTTGGATGCCGGCAGGTAGATGCTGAATTTTGAGCCTCTTCCCGGCCGGGACCGTACCGTCAGGTAGCCGTCATGCTTTGCAATAATTGAATGGCAGATAGCCAGACCCAGCCCGCTGCCCTCCTGTTTTGTGGTGAAGTAGGGGTCAAAAATTTTATCGATGATTTCCTGGGGAATACCCACACCATGGTCCTGGATTGTAATGCGGACAAATCGGCCCTTGTGGATGTTGAGCAGCGCTTCATAGGCGGCATCCTCGACATTGGTACAGTGCACTTCGATTTTCCCCCCTTCGGGCATGGCATGGCGGGCATTGAGGATGATGTTTTGGATTACCTGCCCTATCTGTCCAACATCCACGGAGACCGGCCAGAGATCATCGGCGCAGGAATATGTGCAGGAAATATGGGTGCCGTGAAGAACAAAATCTCCAGATTCTCGAATGAGCTCGGTAAGATTGGTGTTTTCTTTAACGGGGTCACCGCCCTTAGCAAAGGTCAGGAGCTGGCGGGTCAGTTTGGTCGCCCGTTCCGTCGCCTTCCGTGCATCGGAGAGCAGGGAACAGGCATGTTCTTCACCATTGATCAGACGGGCGGCCAGATCAATATTGCCGAGTATTGCTGACAGAATGTTGTTGAAATCATGGGCAATCCCTGCGGCAAGAACCCCAACGGATTCAAGCTTTCTGGTCCTGAGGAGCTCTTCTTCCATTTTCTGTTCATGGGTGACATCCCTGAACACAAGGACAACGCCGATAATTTTGCTCCGACGATCCCTTATCGGGGCACCGCTGTCTGCTATACTCCGCACGGCCCCGTTTCTAGCGATCAGGGCTGTGTGATTGGCAAGGCCTATAATTTTTCCAAGTTCAAGCACTCGTTGAATTGGGCTTGCGCAGGGTGTCTTTGTCTTTTCATTAATAATATTAAATACCTCTGTAGATGGCCTTCCCTGTGCCTCCTCGTTGGTCCAGCCGGTTAGTTGCTCAGCAACTTTGTTGAGAAAAAGCACTGTCCCATGGGTGTCGGTTGTGATGACTCCGTCACCGATACTGCCCAGAGTTACGGCAAGTCGTTCACGCTCTGAGGCCAGATTCTGTTCCGCCTTTTTTCGATCAGTGATATTGCGGACAATGGCGATTACATAATCCCTGCCACTGAACCGACTGGCTTTGAGCCCAACCTCGGCCCAGAAGAGTTCCCCGTTTTTTCTTTTGGCTCTCCATTCAAAGAGCTGGGGCCCCTCTTGTTTTGCACAGTTGACGTTTTTAATCGCTACTTCCATTGTATATGGATGTTTCCCGGAACTCAAAGTTCCCAAATCCTGCTGCAGCACCTCTTCGTAGGAATAACCAAACACCTCCAGCACAGCCTGATTCACATCAACAATGGCACCGCTGTCGGCATCATGTAAAAATATGGAGTCGGCGGGAGTGTTGAAAATCTCGCGGTATTTTTCTTCCGATTGCCGGACTGCATGCTGAGAGGCAAGGAGATCATCGGCCATTTTGTTGAGCATTTTTTCAACCAGACCCCACTCGTCCGATCGTTCCACTTTAATTCTAGCCGTTAGTTCACCCTGACTGAAGGTCGTGAGAATTTTCTTCAGCCGTTCCATAGGGAAATAAATCGCCGAGCGCAGGAAGTATGAGGTTGAAAACAGGACCGAGCCCATAATCAGAAATGTTATGAACAGAAGTCCGGCCCCCAGAACGAGAAAGAACGTAGAGATTTTTCCAAGGGTGTCTTTTGTGCTGTTGACCAGGTTTGTATCAGTATTTTTCAATACCTCGATGCACATTGATTTTGCCTCGTTAAAAGCCTTGACCTCCAGGTTGATCTTTTTTGTTATCTCCATGTGGCGGGCCAGGATATTCTTGTATTTTTTAACCTGGGCGATAAGATGTTTTCCATGTTCAGCAGTCTGGCGGTCGAAGGTGGTAATCCTCTGGAGATCAAGGAGAAACTCATCAATGGCCGGTGAAATACCAGCTGCCTGTACGTCAAGGCTGGTGGACTCTCTGGAAAACCATTCTGTAAAGTTTTTGTTTATTTCAAGCAGGGTGTAACGGTAGTTGATAATCTGCACGGAAAGCTGTTCCAAAAAGGAGGTGTCTTTACCTGTAAAGATCTGACTGATGGTTTTTTGGGTAATGATCTCGTCCAACATGTCGAATTCTTTGTAGATTCTCTCCTCAATGCCGATTTTTTCCTGCCGTATTATATTAAGATCGGCACAGAACGACAGGGTATTCTGCAGATGCTCGACAAGATGGAGGATGGATTTTTTGAGCTGATGGTCAGCAGCAGACTGCTCGACAAGGGCCCTGCTTTTTTCAAGCAAACTGTTTCCCTCCTTGCGCAAATACTGCTCTCTGCCGTAAAAGGTGTGGAACAGGAGATTACTCTCCGAAAACAAGACCACCAAGTCGCGGGCAACCTGGGCATTTTCGGCGACCGTCTCAATATCGGTGCTGACATTGTTGACCAGAACCCGGCGGGTATATGATAAAGAGATGGTCATGACCACCAGGATGAGTAGAAATGTAAGGCCGAGTACCAGGTTGAAAAGTTTGATTTTGGCTTTGATGGAAAGGTTGGATAGACGATCTTGAATGGCCATGGTTTTTTTGGGTCTCCATGTAAAAATATCGGATGTTACAACGTGCAGCCAGGGTCTGGTTGATTCCTTTTTTAATCGCCTGGGCCCATGGATAATTTTGTTCATAGCTCATGACCACGAGAACTTTCAAACGTCGTTTTGCAGCCATGCCGTTAAGCGGGTACGGCAGGCAGAGCAGGGCGATAAAGACTGCTGTAATTTTGATCCGTTTTCCGCTTTCCATGGTAACCTTCTGAAAATGTATTGCCGAGATTATCCCTATACCACGCAGTCTAGTCCCGAGCCCGCGAATTTTTTACCGGTAAAAAGAGTTAATCTTATCTTGCCGGTACTCTTACCATAAATGTTCCTGCTGCTCAAAGTACATTTTGGGTATATGTCTGGTTCTGCCGAGCGTCCGGGGACATATCTGACGGCATCCTGAACGGCGCCGTCCGGCAGTCTTGACATCCGGGTATTTTTTTGTTGAGGAGAGGATGACCAGAAAAATCAAGGCGGGTTTTACTCGCAACTCAATTCCCCGTGAAGGAGACTGACCCCGAAGTCTTGCCGATCCGCTAACCGACGGGCGATCAAAACTCCAGGTTGAAGCACCGTACTTTTCATTATGGAATGACTCAAATTTGAGTTTTGGGGGATCGGAAAAGCAGAAAAGAAAACCCCGAACCGGCTGTACCCGTTCGGGGAAGACTGGAGGAGGGAAAGACGTTAGCGATTTACATGGGCACCGTGTCTTTTACCGCCATGGCCGCATCCCTGACCGTTACCCGGGCCATAGTCAATACCGGCTTCTTCGGCTTTGACCATCATTTGGCTGCGCAATTCCAGCAGTTCACGGGTCAACTGTGCCGCCTGATCCTGATCCGGATTGGTTGAATGCATGACGGCCCGTTTTTCCGCCCGTTTGACCATGATTTCTTTTCGTAGTTCAGTGGTGTCGGCAAAAAAGGCGTCATATTTCACCTTGGTTTCCGCATCCATGGTCTGGTAGCGTAAGCCCATATTGCCCTGCATGCCGGAATCCGGGCCATGATGATTTATGCCCATGGGGCGTTTCATTGCCTGCGCCTGCTGCATGGCCGTCAGTTCCTCGGCAGTGATTCGACCATCATCGTCTGCGTCGATCCGGGCAAAGGTTAGAGCGCATGCGGCATTTCTTCCCATGTGCGCAGTATCCTGCATCATTTCCATTCGTTGGGCGCGAATGGTGTTGAACTCCTGCTCTTCAATGGTCCCACTGCCGTCCACATCCCAGGTATCAAAAGGGATCGGCCCACGCGTTTCCATATCATAGGCGATTACCATTCCTGCACTCAGGGTGATTGCACTAACAAGTATTGCTGTGGTCAGTGTTTTTTTCATCTTCATAATTGTCCTCCATAAAGGTATCGGGTTTCTGTATTCCTTCTGTTTGTCCTCTATATAGCAACGGGTATGCCACAGGATGATCTAAATGAAATAAAATGGTAATACCAATATGTTGTTTGTCATTGATCTCTGCGGGAAATGGTAAAACGGCCTTCCTGCGACCATGATTTCGACGGAAATGTCGACCCCGAACGGAAAATGTCGATTTGAGATTTGAAGACTACCCCGTAAAGCTCATTTAGCAATGCCTCAAATGGAAAGCACTTGACAATATCCGCCTATACGGATAAATACATAGAACGCGTACAGGCAATACCCGGCTCCTTAAAGTTGCCTGAAGATTTTTTAAAGTATATTGCTTTTCGAACTGATTTTCCTGTAAAAACAAACCAGCTGTATTTGAGAGAAAAGGATGCCGCAATCAAAAAAACTCTCGTTCCTCGACCGATTTCTAACCCTGTGGATATTTCTGGCCATGTTTGTCGGCGTCATGATCGGTTGGCTCTATCCGCCGGTTACCGATCTTATCAACAGCTTTCAAGTGGGGGCGACCAATATCCCGATTGCCATCGGTCTGATTTTGATGATGTACCCGCCGCTTGCCAAGGTGCGTTATGAAAAACTGCACGAGGTCTTCCGCAACTACAAGGTTCTTGCCCTGTCCCTGGTCCAGAACTGGATCATCGGCCCGGTGCTGATGTTTACGCTGGCAATCACCTTTCTCTCCGGCTACCACGAGTACATGGTGGGCTTAATATTAATAGGGCTTGCCCGCTGTATTGCCATGGTTATTGTCTGGAACGATCTGGCTGAAGGTGATCGCGAGTATTGTGCGGGTCTTGTTGCCTTTAACTCCATTTTCCAGGTTCTGTTTTTTTCCGTTTATGCCTGGCTTTTTATCACTGTTCTTCCTCAACTGCTCGGAGTTGAGGGGGCGGTGGTGGATATCTCCATGGCCCGGATAGCCAAGAGCGTGTTCATCTACCTCGGTATACCCTTTCTTGCCGGTATGGTGACCCGGTTTATCGGCCTGAAGATGAAAGGCGAACAGTGGTACCGGAACGTGCTGCTTCCTAGATTGAGCCCGTTTACCCTTATCTTTCTTCTGTTCACTATCCTGGTGATGTTTTCCCTGAAAGGGGAGTATATAGTTGAGTTGCCCATGGATGTGGTCAGAATCGCCATCCCGCTTTCGATCTATTTTGTGATCATGTTTGTGGCCTCCTTTTTCCTCTCCATGAAGGCGGGCGCCACCTATGAACAGTCGGCAACCCTTTCCTTTACCGCGGCCTCCAACAACTTTGAACTGGCGATTGCCGTGGCTATTGCAGTCTTCGGGATCAACTCCGGTGTGGCCTTTGCCGCGGTTATCGGGCCACTGGTGGAAGTGCCGGTTTTGATAGCCTTGGTCAATGTCGCATTCTGGTTTAAAAGAACATATTTTCCCATTGCCGAAGAGACACCGCAGGGAATCCGTCATATCTGCTGTGATAACTGACCGCTGTGCGGTGTATGACTCCATCAGTGCCAATTGCCCTTGTCGATGCCGCTGCTATCATGTATCGGCCGCGATCTGACTCAACGAACAGGAGATAACCATGTCCGACTGCGCTTTAGATCCCGTTACCCTCGCCCTTGTATCCCTTGCCGCGAATATCGCCTCTAATCATCCCAAAAAAGGACTCTGCCAGCTTGAACGACTGCAGGGGTATGGAGTAGCCGAGGAAAAAATTGATTTGGTGGTCGACATTGCCCGCCATTTGCGGGATGAAGCAGGCCAGATGCTTGACAGCGAATTCGACGCAGTCTTTACGCCTGCTGGACCAAACCGTGAACCCGTTAGCCTGGTCGCAGCACCGACCGGTGAGAGTTGCGGTTGTTCAACCACCGTCAAGGGCAACTGCTGTTGTTGAGGGCACCCCTGTGACCACTGAAGAACCTGTGAAAACCAAAAAAATAAAAATACTCTTTCTCTGTACCGGCAACTCATGTCGCAGCCAGATGGCGGAGGGCTGGGCACATCATTTAAAGGGTGCAGTAATTGAACCTTTTTCCGCAGGGATTGAAAAACATGGGATGAACGAAAACGCGGTCAGGGCAATGGCCGAGGCCGGGGTTGATATTTCGGATCATCATTCAAACCTGATCGACGAACTGCCGACCCGGGAATTCGACTATGTGATCACGGTCTGTGATAACGCCCATGAATCCTGCCCGATTTTTCCCGGCCCGGCAAAAGTCATTCACAAAAGCTTTGATGATCCGCCCCGGCTGGCGGCCGACGCCGCAACGGAGGAGGAAGCCCTGAACCACTACCGGCGGGTCCGTGATGAAATCAGGGAGTTTGTTAAAACCCTGCCGGAAAGCATTCAACAGTGATCAGCTTTGTCGGGAAAAAGTCGGCACCCCTATTTTCATAGCAACTTGGCCTGGCACAAAATAGACCCTCAGAGGTAGGGGCTTAACCATCCTTGGTTTATCTGCAATATTACGGTGTATCCGGCCTTGAAAATACTACTGGCTGAGAGATATGGGGACAGGAGATATGGGGACAGGGAGATATCAGGGAGATATGGGGACAGTATATATATCTTTACCAAGATCCCCAGAATTT
>CAZPXI010000102.1:0-8753 GCA_964590715.1 uncultured Desulfobulbus sp. | reverse complement strand
CGGCGGTATAGACAATCTCGCTTTCATCAGGAAAGGTGGCAGGATCGATACAAAGTGCTGCCACAGTCGGTATACCGGTATCGAGGGAAAAATCATTGAGATAAACTTCAATCCCGTTACGGGTAAACTTTTCAATCAGCTCACGGGCCACTGGATCCTTGACCGAAGCCGGATCGATGCTTGGTGTTTTTTTCTCTTCATAACTGACCACCGCACAGACATGACGTTCAACAATCTCGGCCACGCCTTGGCTCACCGCCTCTTCGTAGGTGTTGCCGGCCGAAGGGCCGTTAAACTCGTTGATTGCATAAAACCACGAAAAAGGCATCAGGGTTTCTTCGTTGCGGGTGAGATTATTGGCCCACACCCACTGGATGGGAAGATCCTTAATCAGTTGTTCCAGGGTTTCCTCGCTGGTGTTCTCGTCATGGACCGAGGCCAGCCATTTTTTGAGCGGCAGAACCGGATAGCCTGCGGCCTTGACCCCGGCATAGGTATCAAGAATGAAGTTGTCCGGATTCTGCATAAAGGAAAAAAAGCTGAACCGCTCGGCAAGCTCCATACAGGCCGAAGCCCTGGACTGTTCAGGGGTTGACCCTTTACCCATCTGCTTTTTATTGCCGATGGTTTCCAGGGCATCTTTACCACAGACACTGAAGTATACCGGAATATCCAGTCGACCGTTGTCGATGCGTTTCACCTCTTTCAAAACATCGAGTTTCTGCTCTTTAAGGCGCGTATTAAAACGTTCCACGGTCTCTTCCGGCGTACAGGCCTTGTCCTGATCGTAGGTATAATGCTTAAAGCAGTCCTGCATTGTAATGATTTTTTTATCCATAGGTAACTACCTTGTCTATATTATAAATTTGAGCACAACAGCACTCTACAGGCTGCAAAAAAGGCCCCCTCCCCCCCTCCCGCTGGAGCGCTGCTCCTTGATGAGGGTCACAAGAGACTCACGGCAACCACAGCTACCGGTCTAGACAACCACGTTGTGGCCGTCAATAATAATCCGTTTGTTATACAATACTCCAAAATGTATTGCAACGAGAGGAGATAGCCAGCATATTGTTTTCAACAGCAGGTCTATTGGATTATTTCCTGTAATCAGCATGGCTGGACCAGATAAGCGGAGCAAAGCGCAGACTCCGGGTTTACAGGTCACAGCCACAACGATGACAACGCTTCTCTGTTATGAAAATAGTCCGAGAGAACAAAACGTTGAGGGCTATTTTCAGATAAACCATCATTCCAGGCGCGCCGGGCACAACGAACAATGAAAATATAGCACCCACTCGTATTCACCGTAAAAAGAAACCGTATCTCTCTTATTCATTACTCCATGGCTTCCAGAGTCACGGAGAGGGTCATCTCCTCACCATCCCGAAGCAACCTCAAGCTGACGTCCTCCCCGATCTGATACTGCTCAAGAGCGTCACGCAGGGCATTATAATCCGCAACAGGCTTTCCATTGACCGCCAGAATACTGTCTCCCAGCACCAAGCCGCCGCGAACCTGACGGGTACCGCGTAGCCCTGCCTTTTCAGCCGTTGAGCCGGATTGAACATTGAGAATAAGTACCCCCGGTAGATTAAATTCCCCGGCAAGTTTTGGCGGGGCCAGACTGATGCCGAGTCCCGGCCTGATCACACGGCCATGGCGAATCACCTGGGGAACTACCCGGTTGACCTCATGTACCGGAACGGCAAATCCAATCCCCGAGCTGCCGCCGGATGGGCTGTAAATCGCTGTATTGACTCCAATCAGCAGCCCGGCACTGTCCAGCAGCGGCCCGCCCGAGTTGCCGGGATTGATGGCGGCGTCGGTTTGAATCACATCCTGAATAGTTCTTCCGTTCACCGACTTGATCTCGCGGCCAAGCGCACTGACGATACCGGTGGTCAGGGTCTGATCAAGCCCGAAAGGGTTACCGATGGCAAAGACCTTCTGCCCCACCTGGAGGTCATCTGAATTGCCGATTGCCAGGGGAATCAGTTTATATTTAGGGGCGGAAATCTGAAGAACCGCAATATCACGATCCGGAGCAGCACCAACTAAAACCGCTTTCCAGGTTGAATGATCAGCCAGAGTCACCTCCAACCGGTTCGCGTCGGAAATCACGTGATAGTTGGTGACGATGCGGCCCTGCTTATCCCACACGAACCCGGAACCGGTTCCCTGAGGTATTTCATAGACATTGAGATTAAACAGATTCCGGCGAACGGAAATTGAAGTTATATAGACCACGGAGGGTGCTGTTTTTTTAAAAACCTCAATAGTATTTTTCTCGTCCCCGGCCAGATCACCGCGGGACACTATCGGTTTGGGGGCGGCATCAGGATCCAGCAGGCCGGGCTGAAAGGTTTGGTACAGCAGCCAGCCGCCTAAACCAAGCATCACATAGAGGAGAATCGGATTAACCCTTCCAGCCTGGAATGGACGAAAGAAAGACATAACAACCTGCTTATAAATGAAGGAAAAACTTGGCTATGGAAAAATACAGCGTTACACCGAGAACATCAATGGTCGTGGTGATGAAGGGCCCGGTGGCAACGGCCGGGTCAACATGGAATTTCTTTAATATCAGGGGCACGGTCGTGCCGACTGTTGCGGCCATGGTCATAACCAGGAAAACTGCCAAACCGACAACCAGGCCGAGGTAGACTGGTGACTGATATTTGAAATGGGCCAGTAATCCAAGGAGAAGGCCAAAAGAAGAACCGAGTGCTATTCCCAATATAAATTCTTTAACGATGATGGCAAAAAAATGATTGAGATTGACCCGACCGGTCGCAAGGCCGCGAACAATAATACTACTTGATTGAGTAGCTATGTTCCCCCCCATCCCGGCAATAATAGGAATAAAGGAAGCTAAGGCAAGAACCTTTTGCAGTTCCCCTGAAAACGAGTTGATGATAAACATGGCCCCGACGCCCCCGACCCAGGAAGCCAGCAGCCAGGGCGCACGCAGCATGATTTTTTTATGGAGCGGCTTTAAAAGGATCTCCTGTTCTTTACCGGCACCGGCCATCTGCAGAAAGTCTTCGGTGGCCTCTTCCCGCAGGACATCGATGATATCATCGACGGTAACAATTCCGACCAGTTTAAAGGTGGCATCGACAACCGGAACCGCCAGCAGATTATACTGAGAAACGACATGCGCCACCTCCTCCTGATCCGTATCCGTGGTCACGGATATGACATTGGCATTCATGATGTTTTTCAACTGCCGATGCATGGGGTGGAGCAGCAGTTCACGCAGGGAGAGCACTCCGGTTAGTTGACCGTCGCCATGGGTAATATAGAGATAAAACACCATCTCTTTTTCTTCACTGCGTTTCTGAACCTTTTTTATGGCCTCCTCAACCGTGAGATCTTCATCAAGATACATGAAATCCGGCGACATGATACCACCGGCGGTCTGCGGATCATATTTAAGCAGCTCCTCGACCTCATGACGGTCGTCGGCCTCCATGTGGGTACGAATGTCATGGGCTATTTCTTCAGGCAGTGCTTCAAGGAGATCGGCCGCATCATCGGAAGCCATCCGGGTGACGATACCGGCCATGAAGCTGGCCGACAGATCATCAACCAGGTCAACCATTATGGAGGCGTCGAGTTCACTTAAGAA
This sequence comes from uncultured Desulfobulbus sp., assembly GCA_964590715.1. Taxonomy (GTDB): domain Bacteria; phylum Desulfobacterota; class Desulfobulbia; order Desulfobulbales; family Desulfobulbaceae; genus DRLX01. Next base: position 5,122 of record CAZPXI010000102.1, on the reverse strand, counting down.
ATCAGCGACCAGCTCGGTCTGGGCGATAATCTGAAATATATCGTTCTGTTCGCCGGAGGTAAGTGACCTGAAGACCCAGGCCAGATCGGCGGCATGGGTTTTACTTATGAGTTTTTTGATATTTTCGGTAGCACCACGTCGATGCAGGCGCCTGAGAGTATCAAGAAGGACCTTGCCCTCAATACCTATCATCTCTCTTTTCGGTGTTTTTTCCATCGGTGTATCCCCTGGGATTGTGCTACCCTGAACAAATCATTTCAAAACAAAACCTTTAAAAATACCCAACTCAATCAATTGCCGCAAGAGAAGTCTTGCTCGAAGCCGGAAAAGATGGATACTAAGCTCGCTCAAAAATATCTTAGTAGAGAGGAGGTGTAATGTGCACCTCAGAATGCGAAGTTATTTTTGAGCGAGCCCTTAGGATAAGCTGAAGACCGGGAAACGGAACGGCGGCCTGTGCAGATAATGACAACCGTCAGAGAAATGAAAAACAACTAGAACATGCCCGACCTCTGGGTGAGGAAGCAGAGGAAAAAGCCAAAACCCATGGCGATAAGGCCCATAAAGCGGAGCTGTCCCGGTTGCATTTCCAAAAGCTGCCTGAGCCAGCGCTGCATGGCTCCCGGAGAGACTACATAGGGCAATCCTTCAAAAATAAAAACCAGGCCGACAAGTGTAAGAAGTAGTTTCATGGCGGCACTCTACCAGAACACAAAGAGGGCTGCAACGTTGTAGAATCAAGCGGTTGCTTTTCCAGTATTTGTTGATTCCCTCATCCTGTTGCAAAGAAGCCATATGCTTTCTCAGGAGTATAGTGTATCCCGATGGCAACATAAATCAGACAAACATATTGACAATACAGAACAAAAAAAAGTAAACTATCCCCATCCCAAAACGGCATCTTCGAATTCTCGTACAGAAGCGGAGACTTCGGGCTCATGAGCTGATCTCGAACAGAATACATATGTAAGCCCGTCACAGGTATCCCATCTTTGCGCAGTCACGTTCTGCTGCATAGATGGGCTGTAGCGATAGAACGTGCCTGCGCAAATCTGAGGCACCTGAGCCAGGTTACAAGGTTTCAGGTAAATGAAAGCAATGCGTTACATACCCTGTGATGAGCTACATACATTCTTATTCCCGGATAGAGCCAAGGCAGCCTCAAAAGTACATTTCAAAGAGGGCCGGATGAACAGGTCGTCTTTATACCACAATAAAAATATTTCCAACGTGCACTCGTATTGACATGGATCAAAAAAAGGCCTCTAAATACTCTCAAGCCGGAGTCGACATCGACAAAGGCAACGAATTTGTCTCCCGAATAAAAGGGCTGGTTGCTGAAACCCATGGGCGGGGCGTACTCAATGACATTGGTGGATTTTCCGGACTGTTTGCAATCGGGAATGCCGGTTATGAGGATCCGGTGCTCATCTCTTCAACCGATGGAGTCGGCACCAAACTCAACGTGGCCATTCTCTGTAACAAGCATGACACCATTGGCATTGATCTGGTTGCCATGTGCGTTAACGATGTGGTTGTCAGCGGAGCAAAGCCCCTGTTCTTCCTCGACTACTTTGCAATCTCCCGACTGGACCTGGATGTCGCCACCGAGGTGGTTCGGGGAATTGCCAAGGGATGCAAGATCTCCGGCTGCGCTTTAATCGGCGGTGAAACCGCTGAAATGCCGGGTCTGTACCAGCCCGGCGATTACGATCTTGCCGGTTTTGTCGTCGGCATCGGAGAACGCAACGGGATCATAGACGGCAGTGACATCCGGGTCGGTAATAAAATTATCGGCCTGGCCTCGTCCGGTCTGCATTCCAACGGATACTCCCTGGTCCGCAAAATCATCTTTGAAGAACTTGGCCTGTCGGTAAACGACCAGGTGGCTGAGCTTGGCTGCACAGTCGGTGAAGAGCTGCTCAAGCCGACAAAAATTTATGTGGAAAGTGTGCTTAAAGTGCTCCGCAGTTTCACTATCAACGGCCTTATCCACAATACCGGCGGCGGATTTATCGACAATGTCCCGAGGATCCTGCCCGGAGGCTGTAAGGCGATCATCCATGCCGGTTCCTGGGACGTGCCGCCTATCTTTCCTTTTCTGCAGAAAAACGGAAACATCCCCCAGGAAGAAATGTACCGGACTTTTAACATGGGGATCGGCATGATGGCCCTGGTTCCTGAAAACGAGGTAGAAGACATCATGCAGCAGTTTACCGCTCTTGGAGAGAAGCCGTTTATTATCGGTGAAATCGTCGCTGGAGCCGGTGACGATCAAGAAAAGGTCGTTATTGAGGGACTGTAAAAAAGCTCTTTATACTGAAAGGTTGAGACACAACAGCGCCGACACTCCTTGAAGGAATGTCGGCGCTGTTTTATTTTGAAAGTTGACCGGGATCAAGCTGATGTTTCAGACACTGACCCCGCAATCGGCATCGCCGCCTTTGAGTTTATACAGCCCATGGGATAAGGCGGGCAGAACGGCTTCAATATTTTCGCGTGCCGCCTTTTCACTGCCCGGTAGATTGATAATCAGACTCTCTTTTCGGATCCCTGCTATTCCACGCGACCAGACGGCCTGCACGGTTTTTGTAAGACTGGCCTGCCGCATGGCCTCGGCAAGACCGGGAACCTCCCGGTCAATGACGGCTCTGGTTGCCTCCGGGGTCTGATCACTGGGCGAAACACCGGTTCCACCGGTGGTAACGATAAGGTCGATAGTACATTCATCCACCCATTGACTCAGAGTCTCGCGGATAAGCGTCTGGTTGTCGGCAATAACTAAATAAAGCTCAACGGTGTACCCATCCAGGCCGGTGAACAGTTCCTTGAGCATGGCACCGCTGGTGTCTTCGCGTTCACCGCGGGAGCCCTTATCGCTCAAGGTCAATACACCGACCGTGTACTCACCCATTACTCTGCACTTTTTTGCTGAGCGATTATTTTCTCCGCCAGCTGGGCCGGCACTTCTTCATAATGGGAGAACCGCACCGTAAACGATCCCCTGCCACCGGTCATTGAGGTCAAATCGGGGGCGTAGAGAAGAATCTCGGATTGGGGAACATGGGCCTTGACCACTTCATACTTCTCGGTTGCATCCATACCAAGCACCTTGCCCCGGCGACTGTTCAGATCTCCCATCACATCGCCGACATGTTCCTTGTCGACCATGACCTCAAGCTCAAATATTGGTTCCAGCAGAACGGGTTTGGCATCAAGAACACCCTTTTTAAAGGCCATGGAACCGGCAATCTTGAACGCCATCTCCGAGGAATCCACATTGTGATACGATCCGTCAATCAGGTTGATCTTGACATTAACAAAGGGGTAACCCGCAATAACACCCTTCTCCATGGCTTCAACAATACCCTTTTCAACCGCAGGACGATACTGCTGGGGAATGACACCGCCGACGATGGAGTCGACAAACTCAAAGCCCTCGCCCGTGGGAAGTGGTGACATCTCAATGGTACAATCCCCATACTGTCCGCGACCGCCGGACTGTTTTTTATGTTTGCCCTGTACGGTGACCGAGCCTTTTATTGTCTCCCGATACGGCACCTTGGGCAGGCGCAGTTCCATTTCAACGCCGAATTTCCGCTTCATCTTGTCGCCGACCGCCTCAAGATGCACCTGGCCGACTCCTGAAATCAGAACCTCGTGGGTCTGCTGTTCCCGTGTCAGCTGCAGGGTAAGATCTTCATCAAGCATTCGGGTAATTGAGGAAAAGAGTTTTTCCTCATCACCTTTTTTGGCGTTGACCGCATAGGAAATAACGGGTGCCATGGGCTCAAGGGCATCATAGAGAATCGGATGTCCCTCATCACAGAGGGTATCGCCGGTCACGGTTCCCTTAAGCTTGGCCACCGCGACGATCATCCCGGGGATCGCCCGATCAACCTGTTTCTGTTCCTTTCCTTCCATGATAAACAGGTGGCCGAAGCGTTCACTGGTCTCTTTGTTAGCATTGTAGAAGGTATCACCAGACAACATGCCGGAATAAACACGAAAAATGGTTAATCGACCGGCAAAAGGATCAGCCATGGTCTTGAAAACCTGAGCAGAGAACGGCTCGTCCACTGAAGCACTGCGTTCAGCAAGTTCCCCTTTGGGATCGGTGCCGACCATGGCAGGACGTTGATCGGGAGAAGGCAACAGCTCAACAATGGTATCAAGCAGCACACTGGTTCCGGCATTCTTCAGGGCGGCAACGGCACAAACCGGGGCAATTTTCGCATCCCGTACGGCAGCCGCCAGACCGGAAGACAACTCGTCTGCGCTGAGCTCACCCTCTTCAAGGAACTTCTCAATCAGATCATCATCCGTTTCAGCCACATATTCCATCAGGTTTTCACGGAGGATGGAGACTTCATCCTCCATATCGGCGGGGATAGCCCCTTTTGTGAGCTTACCGCTTTCATCAGCGGTAAAAAAGAGCCCTGTGTTGCCGGCAATATCGACAACCCCTTCAAACCTGTCTTCAGCACCGATAGGCAGATAGAGGATAACCGGGTTCAAATCGAAATTTTCTTTGATTTCATCAACGGTTTTCTGAAAATTGGCCCGTTCACGATCCATCTTGGTGATGCAAATCATGCAGGGCAGCGAACGGTCCCTGACGAAATCGACGAAACGCTCGGTCTGGCTGCGTACGCCGAGAACTGCTCCGACAGTCAGGATGGCACTGTCAGCCACCCGTACGGCAAATTTTGTTTCGTTAACAAAGTTATCGTCCCCGGGTGTATCACTGAGAAAAACCTCTTTTTTCTGCCAGTTCAGATGATTAAATCCCGTACTTATCGATACCTGTCGTTTGATCTCCTCCGGCTCAAAATCCATTACCGACGACCCGTCATCCACTTTCCCGAGTCGGTTTACAGCCCCTGCGGTAAAGAGCAGGGCATCTGCCAATGTGGTTTTGCCACTATTGCCATGTCCAAGAATAACCGTATTCCTGATGTGTTGTACGTCCTGCATGAATACCTCCGGTAGAGCGGGCAAGGTTAATCGTGTGACGGTACTCATCAATATTGTTGCAAAGGCCGACGAATAGTTGTTTCGCTTTTGCAACAGGGATGGTAACCATCTTCTTTACGAACGACAGTGAATTCTTTATATTCTC
>CAZPXI010000101.1:0-8761 GCA_964590715.1 uncultured Desulfobulbus sp. | reverse complement strand
TGCTCCTGTCATCCTGTAATACCCGGCAGCAGCCGATTAAGATCGGCATGTCCATTAATCTCAGCGGCCGCGGCGGTGAGGCTGGCGAACATATCCGGGACGGGGCACTTCTGGCTGTTGAAAAAGTGAACAGCAGCGGAGGGATCAACGGTCGTCCTCTTGAACTGCTGGTTCGCGATGATAAAAATACGGATCAGGGGATCAGAGCCGCGGATGAATCGCTCATCGGAGAAGGGGTGGTGGCGATTATCGGCCACAGCTATTCTTCAAGCACCGTCAAGGCGCTGCCCTATGTCAGCGCCCACAATACGCTCCTCATAACCGCCTATACCGCCACCACCAGGCTGAGCGGTCTGGATGATCTTTTTTTCCGTACCTCGGTTGACTGTGCCCTCTATGGCCGGAAGGTGGCGGCCCTGCTGAAAAAAAACAATGTGCAATCCGTGGCATTTCTCATGGACATGACAAACCCTGATTTTGTTGTCGACTTTGCCGATCAGGTAAAAAAATATTTTTCCGGGCCAATCACCGAGGTGCAATTTGAATCCAGAGAGCAGGCCGACTGGACACGGATACTGCAGGACTTGCTCCGGGCACAGCCGGATGCCGTTATTTTGCTCACCGAGGCCAGTATGACCGGAGTGGCCCTGCAAAAACTGCAGGAAGTGGGATATAGCGGCCTTCGTATCGCCACGCCCTGGGCCCAGACGCCAAGTTTGATGCGATATGCCGGAGCCAGCGCGGAGGGGTTGAGCATTGTGACGTTTATCAATCCGGACAATACCCGGCCCGATTACCTTGCCTTTGCACGTGCTATCCAGGAAACTTTTCACAAGAAGGCAAATGCCAGATCGACCAGATCCTATGAAATGATCATGATTCTGGCCGACGCCCTGAGACGCTGTCCGACCCTATCCAGTAGTGAGCTGAAAAAGGCGTTGACGGCCAAAGAATATGACACTCTCATGGGGCGGGTGCGATTTGACAAGTATGGTGATGTGGTGCGGCCGGTTTATGAAGTCGTTGTCCGGGAGAAACGGTTTCGCAACAATGGGGAAATCTAGGTGCATTTTCAACCTCTGCGAAAAAAGATCTACCTGATTTTTTCCGTTGTCACACTTGGAGCATTTCTGATCGTGGCCCTGGTCAGCGGTGTCGTTGAATACCAGGGATTCAAGGCGGAATATTCCAGGACCATGCAGGCCAGGATCGACGTGGCCCGTGCCCTTATAAAAGATGCCCTTTTTCATACCGATGCCATAGTTGGTTCGGCACTGAACACGTTGGGCCCGGGCCGGTCGAAAGAGTTGTTTGCCCGTCTTGCAGACTCCAGCTATTTCAAATTTCATCAAGATTCTTTTTATATCCTTGATCCCCTGGGTAAGGTTTTTTTGATTTCAAAACCATACCGTGAATACATCGGCCTTGACTTCAGTGCCATGGTGCCAAGGGAAGCCGGACAAACAAGGCAGGTTCATCAGTCCCTGCTGACAAAGAGTTCCGTTGTGACCATGCAGTATCCCCTTGATGACGGATATCTGTTGGTTGTAGAGCGTAGTCTGGAAAATTTTACGTCCATCATGGCCGGTTTTGCCAAGGGAAAGCTGTATGAGGGGGAGGTTATATTTGTGCTGTCGGCAACGGGACGGACGATTTATCATCCCGACAAAACACTGATGGCGACCCGCTATAACCTTGGCTTCAATCTGAAACGCCGAACTGTCCCGGATGAGAGCGGGCTGTTTTCTTTTAAGTATAATGGAGACGGATTCATTGCCTTGAGTGAACGGTTTGTTGAGCCGTCGGACTGGATTATATACTACTCCATTCCCAAGTCCGTGATGACCGGTGCGATAACAAAAGTCCTTTTCAGTCAATTTGCCTCGCTCCTGCTTCTTTTTTTCCTGCTGTTTTTTACTCTCCATTTTATTTTCAACAGATTTTTCTCTCAACCGGTCAGCAACATTGTTAAGGCGTTGGAACAGTCAAAGCAGGGAAACGGACTGCTGCTGACTTCCGAGATGTCCGGTGGTATTGTCGAATTCAATACCATTATCGGGGCAATCAAAAGCAGGGATCAGGAGGCGGCGCTTACGGTTGAGCGATTTCAGGCAGTGCTCGACAGCCTTGACGCTCTTGTATATGTGGCCGATATGGAGAGCTATGAACTTTTGTTTGTTAACAGCTACGGCCGCAACCTTTTCGGAGACTGTATCGGCAAAACATGCTATCTGTCTCTGCAACAGGGACAGGAGGGGCCCTGTGATTTCTGTACCAACCACCTGCTGGTGGACGAGCAGGGCGAACCGGCAGGAGTGCATGTGTCGGAGTTCCGGAATACCCTGAGCGACCGGTGGTATGAGTGCCGGGATCAGGCCATTCGCTGGACGGACGGGCGGCTGGTGCGGATGGAGATCGCCACTGATATCAGTGCCAGAAAGCAGGCCGAGGCAGCACTGCTGGCGGAGAAAGAGCGGCTCTCGGTAACCCTGCGTTCCATTGGTGATGGGGTCATAACTACAGACATTGAAGGGCGAATTATCTTCTTGAACAAGGTGGCGGAAGAGTTGACCGGCTGGACAAGTAGTGAGGCCCGGGGCAGACCTTCGGCAGAGGTCTTTAATATTATCAACGAGAAGACAGGCCGCAAGTGCGCAAGCCCCGTGCAACGGGTGATGCAGCTTGGCAGAATTGTCGGGCTGGCCAATCACACGGCGCTGATTGCAAAAGATGGATCCGTGCGATCCATTGCCGACAGTGGTGCTCCCATCAGGGATCGGGACAGTGAGATTATCGGGGTTGTGCTCGTTTTTCGGGATGTTACTCACGAAAAAAAGATGGAGGAGGAGCTGCTTAAGGTCAGAAAACTGGAATCCGTCGGTGTCCTTGCCGGCGGCATCGCCCATGATTTCAATAATATTCTTTCCGGCATTCTTGGTAACATTGAGCTGGCCAGGTATCGGGTTGCCGAAAAGGATACCGAAACGGTTTCCTTGCTCCGGGAGGCCGGGAAAGCAACCAGGCGTGCGGCAAAACTCACCGGTCAGCTGCTCACCTTCTCAAAAGGCGGAGACCCGGTCAGAGAGGTGGCCGCCCTGCCTGAACTCATTACTGAATCAGCCGACTTTGTACTCCGTGGCAGCCAGATTGTCTGTACCTACGATTTCCCCGAACACCTGTGGATGGCTGAGTTGGACAGCGGGCAGATCAGTCAGGTTATTCAAAATATTATTTTGAATGCCAAACATGCCATGCCCGAAGGCGGGACCATTGCCATCAGCGTTTCCAATGTTCAGGATGCGGCTACCGAGGCCCTCCTGAGTGTGGATAACGGCAACTATGTCCGTATTACCCTGCAGGATACCGGTATCGGCATCCCCAGGGAAATACTCAACAAAATTTTTGACCCCTATTTCACAACCAAGCAGGAGGGCAGCGGGTTGGGTCTGGCTATCTGCCATTCCATCATCAACAAGCATGACGGTTACCTCCTGGTGGACTCTATCCCCGGCAAAGGGACGACCTTTACCGTTTATCTGCCCGCCGCGCCGGATGCAGACGATAAGGTTGAAGACAGTCTTGAAAAGGCGCCTGCTGTGCAAGCGGCCAGAGTCATGGTCATGGATGACGAGGAAATGCTGCGTGTTCTGGCCAGCTCACAGCTTACTATTCTGGGGCATGAGCCGGTTCTGGTCGAGGACGGCGAACAGGCAATCAACAGGTATCAGGAGCTGCAGGATCGCGGGATTCCGGTTGATCTGGTGATTATGGACTTAACCATTCCAGGCGGAATGGGCGGAGAAGAGGCAGCCTCCAAACTCCTCCAGCTTGATACCGAAGCACGAATTATCGTAGCCAGCGGCTATTCAAATGATCCGGTGATAGCCAATTATCGTGACTATGGGTTTTGTGCCGCAATCACAAAACCCTTTGATCTTGCCGAATTGTCCCGGGCCATAGAGTCAGCCCTGAGATAATGTTGTCCTCCGCTGCCAGGGTACATTTATACTGATTTTCCGGTTTGCTTTTCCCTGTTCCGATGTGATAGCCTGAGGACAGGCGTACGAGTTTTTTCGCTCCCATGAAGTTATGCTCTGTGGGATCCAGTATCTTTGGTGCGGGGGCGAACTCTTATGAAAAAGCGTATGCATCCGATCCGTTCTTGAATCGTAATAGTTCACCAGAGTATCCGAAGCCGACTTATTCTGGTACTGTAAGAGGTTACCAGATAAGCGCAGACTTCGGTGCTCTATATATTTGTTCAAACAGGCCGACGAGCTATGGCCCGTCTATGTAAGGAGGCCTGATCGGACGAAGAGGTAGGTAAGCCTAGACTCCGTGGGGTGCTGGTGAACTTTTATGATCTTTCTTGTGATATCCATGGCCGGAATGCTTTGGAATTACAGTATACCAGCATATCATCTGAAGCAGTGAATGCCGGCCTCTCTATGTCGAAAAAAGGCGGATTTATCTGAAAATAGTCCACAACGTTTTGTTCTCTCGGACTATTTTTATGCTCGAAGTCTACGCTTATCTGGTTGTGGCTGTAACCTGTAAAATCCGGAGTCTGCGCTTTGCTCCGCTTACCTGCTCCAGCCATGCTGGTTTATCTTATGAAGTCGACGGTTCTTCCAGATGGTGAATATGTTTTCCTGTTAGTACTGTTGCCTTTTTTCGGTCATGTTTGGCAACGGCATAGACGATCATTCGAATTTCCTGGTAATGTCGTTGAAGAGTTTCCTGGTCTGCCTGCTGATGGTCTGCCTGCCTGCCGATAACCTCGAGGATGGCGTGCAGGAGAAATGTGTAGGCCGGATTGTCGGCAATTCTGGCTAGTTCGGCGATGAGGAGGACGTCCATATGGAACAGGGCCGCCGTATCCTCTTTCCCTTCATCCATCATCACGGTGAGCTGGGCAACCAGCTGTTTCAGCGGTCCAACATCTTGACTGCCGGCTTTTGCCGCCGCCAGGGAAGCAAGTATACCTGACACTTCTGCTGCAAGGGAAATGAGCTGTGTGAGCGAGGTCTGTTCGCCTTGAATCAAGAGAGAAAAATTTTCTGCGATGAGTTCACTGTTGGGTTCACGAACTATTGCCCCGCCACCGGCCCCAAGCTTTATGGAGAGCAGCTTTTTCTGCTCCAGAATTCGCAGGGCCTCACGTAACGTTCCACGGCTGGTGTTAAAGATGGTACACAGCTCACGCTCGGGAGGCAGCTTCTCCCCAGGTGTCAGCTCTCCGGTAGCAATAGCCCGCTGCACCTGATCGACGATATCTTGAAATATACGGCTCTGTTTAGCTTTCCGGAAGGTCATGGCTTGGTCTCCAGTGTATATGAAGGAGTTCGGTTTCTATATTATATATGGTTAAACCATTGCGAATCAAGTTTTTTCTCTGTTGCGGGGCACGGATCAGTACGAAGATCTGCCTGTCCTGTTCCTCGGAAATTGCGGGCAATCTGTTATCTATTATAGGTTTGTATTCTTCTTAGAAGAATGATACATTCACCCCCTATTGAACTGTTCAGGTAGGGGCAACACATCACCCTAAATTTTGATCTGTAACTGTTCTGGAGTGCCTTAGGGCTCGCTCAAAAATAACTTCGCATTCTGAGGCGCACTCTGAATATGTAGAAAAGCGATCTTCAATTATGCAATCAGATCACTTCTCTAAATGTCCACATTACACCTCATCTTTACAAATTTATTTCTGAGTGAATCCCTTAGATTCGTTCATTCAGAGTCTCGTACCTCGCTTACCTGGGACTGCAAAGCGTCGTGTGCTATTCGAGCAGTCCTAAATGGGAAGAGGTCGGTAAGCGAATACTCCGTGAGGTGCTCCAGAACAGTTACTATTATCGTAAGAAATCATGGAAGCTAAAGAATGAAAAAACTTTCTCAACTTTCCGCAACAGCTATCTGCGGAAACGATATCACGTCGTCTGTTCTTTATGTTTCCGCTCTGACAATTATCGCAGCCGGCCAGTATGCCTGGATCTCTCTGTTGATTGTTGCCGTTGTCCTCTACCTGTTTAGAAAGATCTACGGTGAAGTAGTTGGTGCCCTGCCACTGAATGGTGGAGCATATAATGCCCTGCTCAATACAACCAGCAAGTGGATAGCCTCACTGGCTGCTACCCTGACCCTGCTCTCCTACATGGCAACGGCGGTTATTTCTGCCTCGGAAGCCATGCATTATCTACATTTTATCATACCGGTTCTCCCTGTTACTTTAGCGACTATTGTTCTGCTGTTGGTCTTTATGGGATTGACTATTTTAGGTATTGGTGAGTCGTCTATTGTTGCCACGGTTATATTTTTCTTTCACCTTGGCTCTCTAGTTCTATTGAGTACAACGATCGGACGATTTCTCATGCAGCATGGTCTGGCTGTTTTCCTTTCCAATACCAGGGAGCCTCTTGCTCATGGAACCGTGATCATGGCAATTTTCTGGGGATTTTCAGCTGCCATGCTTGGCATTTCAGGGTTTGAAAGTTCTGCTAATTTTGTTGAAGAACAGGAGCGGGGCGTCTTTCCCAAGACACTTCGAAATATGTGGATTGCAGTCAGTATTTTTAATCCATTGATGGCCTTTCTTGCCTTGGCGCTTGTGCCGATCCCGGAGGTGCATCTGCATGAATCCGACCTTCTTTCGTATATGGCAGGACTGACCGGCGGTAATGTGTTGTCCACCATTGTATCCGTTGATGCCTTTCTGGTTCTGAGTGGAGCTGTTCTTACTTCCTATATCGGTGTAACCGGATTGCTTGAACGTATGACCCTGGATCGTATCATGCCGGCATTTTTTCTGAAAAAAAACCGACGCGGGAGTTCATACCGCATTATTATAATGTTTTTTATCCTCTCTGCTTCTATCTTGTTTATCACCCGTGGAGAAGTCGGTGTTCTGGCCGGGGTGTATACCATCTCATTTCTTCTGGTAATGGGCCTGTTTGCCATCGGCAATATACTACTTAAAATACGACGACGGCGCCTTCCCCGGCCGGAATGGGCAGGGTGGAGCACTGTTTTGCTCGGGGTTGGCTTTGTCGCGATTGCCCTGGCCGGGAATATAATTAAGGAGCCGGAGCAGGGATCCCCTTCAAACCTTACCGTCTTTCTGGAATATTTTATACCGACAGTCCTCTTTGTGGCCATTATGCTCAACAGAACCGCTATCCTAGAGATGTTGCTTAATTTTATAGAATACCTTTTTGTGCCTATTTTGAAGTTGGTCACCCGGATCAATCGTGGAATAGGGGATGTGATCGACCGTATCACTTCCCAGGAGTTTGTTTTTTTTACCCGTGGTGACAACCTGCCTAACCTTAATAAAGTATTGATGTATATAAAAAATAATGAACACACCAATAAGATAAAGATAGTTAATGTTCAGCAGGAAAGGGATGAGAAGACTCTTGAAAAGCTGCGCAGCGATATTGAATTTCTGGATCGGCAATACCCTGAGATTGATATTGAGTTTGTTGAAATAACAGGAAAATTTAATCCACAATTTATCCGGGATCTTTCCAAGAAGTGGGATATTCCGGTAAATTTTATGTTTATCGGTTCACCTGGAGACCATTTTCCCTATAGAATCGAAGAACTGGGTGGGGTGCGTCTGATTATTTGAAGGAGGAGGTCCTATGAAATTTCCATACCTGTTAAATCCCCGCACAATTCGAGAGCGGCTGATGCTACTCAATTCCATCACGTTTGTGCTCATTCTGGCTCTGGTCTCCATTTACACCTATCAGCTTGTGTCTCTGGAAAATAAACTGGTAACCATGGAGATGGTCGACGATCTTTTTAACAGTATCCTTGAATTGCGTCAGTATGAAAAAAATATAATGCTTCGACTAAATGAGGACAGTGTACAGCAGGCGGGAGAATCATTACAGATCGTTGACGGTTACCTTACAAAACTGGCTCCTGAGTTCAGTATACCGGCAAAGAAAAAGCTATTTATGCAGGTAAAGGGCAGCTTTGAGGAGTACAGAAACATTTTTAACACCTGGTGTGCAGGTGGCAAGTGCATTACCGACTCTGCCAGCCCAAAAGACAATCGTCTTGTCCGGCAACTTGGTCAGACGCTGGTTGGTAATGCCGCTGATTTGGTTCGTCTAAATAGGAAAAATATCAGTTTGGGCTTTAAAAAGATTCTTTTTTGGCTGACTTTTCTTCCTGCCTTCATTTTCATGGGGGGGGCCGTCCTGTTTTTTTCCCAGGTCAGAAGCATACTCAACCGTCTGTCCTCCCTCAAACAGGGAACCAAGGATTTAGCGGCAGGAGAGTTTAAAGTCATTCCGATAACCGATACCTCACCGGATGAAATATCCGGACTCATAAACCATTTTAATCAGATGGTGGAGACCCTTGAACATAAACAGGAACAACTGGTTCAATCAAAGAAAATGGCTTCCATAGGAACCTTTTCTTCCGGTATTGCCCATGAAATCAATAATCCACTCAATAACATCTCCCTGTCCACGGATACGCTGCTGGAAGAGTATGATACCATGGATAAAGAAGAGATTTTGGAAATCCTGGGTGATATCATGGAACAGACGGATCGGGCCAGTAAGATTGTCAAGAACCTGCTGGATTTTTCCAGGGCTCAATCTTCGGAGATGCAACCCTTATACATTGATTATATTCTTCATAAAACAACGAATTTAATTTTAAATGAGCTGCGTATTCACAAAATAGAACTGCATAAAAAAATTGATGACATGCTTTCCCAGGTTAACGGTGATTTGCA
>CAZPXI010000100.1:0-8769 GCA_964590715.1 uncultured Desulfobulbus sp. | reverse complement strand
AGGAGAACGATCATGACCAACAAGAACGAAGTCTACAAATGCCCCCTCTGTGGAAATATCGTGGAAGTACTGCACACCGGAGCCGGTGAACTGGTCTGTTGCGGCCAGCCCATGGACCTGATGGCTGAAAACACCGTTGACGCCGCCCTGGAAAAACACGTGCCGGTTGTGGAGAAGGTTGACAACGGCTACAAGGTGAGCGTTGGCTCGGTGGCTCATCCCATGGAAGAGAAGCACTGGATCGAATGGATTGAACTGGTTGCCGACGGCAAAGTCTACCGCCAGGATCTGGCGCCGGGAAAGACCCCGGAAGCAACCTTCTGCGTTGAGGCTGCCGAAGTCACGGCCCGGGCCTACTGTAATCTGCACGGGCACTGGAAATCCTGATCCAGCAGCCTCCGGTCGAACGTGAAAGAATAACCTGAACCATTCAGGGGTTATATGGCTCAACTTGAAGAAATATATCAATGTCAGACCGTAAACTGCGGCTTTGTTTATGACCCGGACAGAGGTGAGCGGAGAGGAAAGATAAAAAAAGGAACGGCCTTCGCCGATATCCCCGATGACTGGCGCTGCCCGGTCTGCGGTGCGACAAAGGCGGCCTTCAGACCGCTGGCCGGCCCGGGTTCGGTTCGCGACAGTCATGCTAAAAGTGATGAACAACCACAACCATCTAGTGGAGGAAGTACGGTGAAAAAATATCGATGTCTTGTCTGCGGGTATGAATATGATCCCGACCTCGGTGATCCCGCCGGTGGAATTGAGCCGGGCACCTCGTTTGACGATCTGCCCGATGACTGGCTCTGCCCTGTTTGCGGGGCCGGCAAGGATGAGTTTGAGGAGGCGTAATTAGCACCTGCCCCACCCGTCGCCAGCCGGTCGGTGGGGCTTTCTGATTGTTGAAAGAGGAGTTGAATGCGCCGGGCGGAACTCTATGTTAATTTGGGGGTACTCCTGAATAGTTACAGCCCCAGGAGATGCAGTCACCTTGCCACTACCTGAATAGTTACAATTTGGGAAGATATCTCATGAATAAAATAGTTATTTTTGCCTTTCGCGGTGACCCGATGTGCTTCGTCCACGTCCTGCTCAACGGACTCGATTTATCCGAACGCGGGATGGGAGGAAAGATCATAATTGAGGGTGATGCCGTCAAGTTAATTCCGGAAATGGCCAAACCGGAACACTTTCTCCATCAGCTGTACACAAAGGCCCTGAAACAGAACATACTCATCGGTGCATGCCGGGCCTGTTCAACAAAACTTGGCGTGGCTGCGGCCATAGAGCAGGAAGGAATCCAGCTTATCGGTGAGATGTCAGGCCATCCGGCCATGTCCGACTACATTGACCGGGGATACACGGTTCTTACGTTTTAAATCTCTATATTTTTTGTTTATCATTTTGCAGGAGGAGCAACAGTGAAACCGATCGAACTTGCCAAAAATGTCTACTGGGTCGGGGCCGTTGACTGGTTGACCCGGGATTTTCACGGCTACTCAACCAACCGTGGGACCACATACAATGCCTACCTGATCGTTGACGAAAAGGTTACCTTGATTGATACGGTCAAGAGGCCCTATCGCAGTGATCTCATGCACCGGATCCGCAACATCATTGATCCTGAAAAGATTGACTACCTGGTGGTCAACCACGTGGAAATGGATCACTCCGGTTCCATGCCCGAGGTGATGGAGGCCATAAAACCGGAAAAGGTTATCTGTTCAAAAATGGGTCAGAAGGCTCTGCTCAAACATTTTCACCGGGAAGACTGGCCCTATCATGTGGTCACACCGGGCGAGGAGATCAGTCTGGGCGAGAAAACCCTCAACTTCCTGGAAACCAGGATGCTGCACTGGCCCGACTCCATGTTCACCTATCTCAAAGAGGACCAGATCCTCTTTTCCAGCGATGCCTTCGGCGAGCACCTGGCCACCAGTGAACGGTTTGACGACGAAGTCAACCAGGATGTGCTGATGCACGAGGCAACCAAGTATTACGCCAACATCCTGACCCTGTACTCACCCTTGGTAAAGAAGCTGATTGCCAAAGTTCAAGAGATGGATCTGCCGATCAAGATGATTGCACCCGATCACGGGGTGGTCTGGCGTGACAATCCGGGTAAGATCCTTGAGGCCTATTCGCGCTGGTGTGTGCATGAAGGCAAGGGCAATGCCCTGATCATCTACGATACCATGTGGCATTCCACCGAGATGATGGCCAAGGCCATTGCCGACGGCCTGCAGGACCAGGGAATCGGCTACAAGCTGCTCAATCTGCAGGTCAACCATCGCAGTGATGTCATGACCGATGTGCTGGAAGCCAGCGCCATTATCCTGGGCTGCCCGACCCTCAATAACGGGATGTTGCCACGGATGGCCGGTTTCCTCATGTACATGCGCGGCCTGCGGCCGACCAATAAAATCGGCGCAGCTTTCGGCTCGTTCGGCTGGTCCGGTGAAGCGGTCAAACTGATGAATAAGGCTATGGGTGAGATGAAATTTACCATCTGTCATCCCGGCCTCAAGGTACAGTATGTACCCGAACACACCCACCTGAAAGAATGCGTTGAACTTGGCCAGACCGTCGGCAAGACACTCAATGACTTTCTTGGCGGCAAGGAAATAGCGTCGGTGGAAAATATTATCTAAAGGGTGGCCTAAACCATGCCGTCAGGAGGTGAGAGTTCTTCCCCCGTGCCTGTGGAACTGCCTCTTAACAAGATAAAAAAATGGAGCGAACATGAAAATACTCATTGATAAAAGTATCGTTGAATTCCAGCCGGAAACGCCGCAGGAAACCACAGACATGGAGACCCTCTGGCGGATCATGGTTGACTGTATTGCCGACAACAAGCGCATGGAACCCATTGGTGAATTCATCCCAAGCAAGAGTAATGTTGCCCGCTTTATCATTGAAGGCGTACCGGCAAAGACCGTGTACACCGATGATCACGTTCAGACGGAATGTACCGTTGTCTGTACAGTTTGCAACAAGTATGCCCACCTTAAATCAGGTGAATCGGTACCGGTCTGCTGCGGAAAACCCATGGAAGACATGGACTGAGTTTTTCCCGTCCAGGTAATACATTGTGGTCCAGGGATCGGCGTTGCCGGTCCCTTTTTTTTTTGTTAAAATTTCACCTCTCTTCGCGCCCCTTTCAGCCCCGAATCCTGCGCCAGTTCTACATCCCCTTCAATCTATCAATTTTTCTTGCTTTTCAAATAAATAAAAACTGATTGTTTTTTCTCCCCATAACCCGGTAAGTATATCCTTATATAAAAAATCAGTATTCTGAATTTATTACGGATATTCAACAAGTTCAACATATTATACATATTACATACTACACACGTTGTGGTATGAACCAATTCCCTGATCCCGTACAATGGACAGCTGGAAGAGAACACCGGTAAATCGCAACTAACATAGTCTAATTAATAAATATAATAATATAATCAGGGGCTATTTTTCGGTTCATTATCCGACCAACTATTCATCAATTTAATTTAATAACATTTCCGGGAAGCACCCGCAGAGGTTGAACTATTCTGAAATCCTGTGGCGCAGGTAAAACGGCGCCCCGCTTTAAACACGAGAGGAAAATTATGAAAAAATCCGTGTACTCCATCTGCGGCATGTGTGCCGTGCGTTGCCCCTTGAGAGTCGAGGTTGAAAACGGCAGGGTAACCTGGGTTGAGGGAAATGCTAACGACGGCGGGATGGGCACCTCCATCTGCGCCAAAGGTGCGGCCTCCATTCCGTTCCAATATGACAACCAGCGGCCCCAGTCGCCCATGATTCGGGTCGGAGAACGGGGCAGCGGCGAGTGGAAAAACGTCTCCTGGGATGAGGCCTACGACTTTATCACCGACAAACTCAAAACCGTTATCGATCAACATGGCGCCAAAGCGATCATGCTCACCGATCGCGGCGGCCCCTTTGCCGACCTGCGCAAGGCCTTCATGAAGGCCATCGGCTCCCCCAACTACATCAATCACGACTGTACCTGCGGCCGTAACTCCAACCACGCCTCAAAATCGGTCAACGGCATGGGCCGGACCGGGTTCAACTATGACCTGAAAAACGCCAAACACATCATTTTGTTCGGCCGCAATATCACCGAGTCCTTCAAGGTAAAAGAGGTCAAAAGTTTTATGAAGGCGGTTAAAAACGGTGCTCATGTGACCTACGTCGATCCCCGGGTGACCAATACCGCCGCCAAGGCCACCCGGTTCTGGCGCATCAATCCCGGTACCGACTACGCCCTGCTGCTCGGGATTACCAACTATATCGTTGCCAACAAGCTCTACGATGAGGACTTTGTTGCCCAGTGGGTCATTGGCCTGCCCGAGCTGCAGACCTTTCTCAAACCCTACACCCCGGAATGGGCCGCCGAGGAAACCGGGATCTCGGCCGAGGAAATCAAAGCTTTCTGTCATGAAGTCAACAATGATCGGCCCGGGGTAATTTTTCATATTGGTTGGCATCTTTCCCGCTACCACGATTCTTTTTATGCCAGCCGGATGCTCAATATTCTCAACGCCCTGATGGGCAATGTAGAGAAACCCGGCGGCCTGATTCTTCCCAAAACACCGGGAGACGCCGGTGCAAAGGGATTGAAAAGTCTCGGCGCCGACATCCCGGCGGTCAAGGAGCCGCGCTGTGATGAATGCGACACCACCTACAGTCATTTTGACTCCGGGGCCGGTATGCTGCAGGTCGCCTATCAGGCCATGGATACCGGCAAGCCCTACCCGGTCAAGGCCTATATAGCCCACCGCCATAACCCCATTCTTGCCATGCCCGATCCCAATGAGCAGAAACGAATCTTAGACAAACTCGATCTGCTGGTGGCGGTTGAGGTGAATTACAGCGAAACCGCCTGGTTTGCAGATGTCATTCTCCCGGAATCCACTTTTTTTGAACGGGACTCCATCCTCCGCACGGAAAAGGGACCCAAACCAGGATTCGGCATGCGCAGAAAATGTATCGAACCATTCTACGATTCCATGCCCGGCTGGCAGATCTATACCGATCTGGCCAAACGGCTCGGCAAAGAAAAGTACTTTCCCTATAAAACCATTGAGGACATCTGGAACTACCAGCTCCAGGATACTGATATCAAGATCGAGGATTTTGAGGCCAAAGGCTTTGTCAAACTCTGCGACAAGCCCATCGGCTGCGATCCGGACAACCTCAAGTTCGGCACTAAGTCAGGTAAGATAGAAATCGTCAACGAACAATGGGAAAAACTTGGGATCAAATCGTTTATTCCGTATGCCTCCCCGGAGCACCCCCCGGAGGGCAGTTACCGCCTCCTGTTTGGCCGCAAGGGGTATCAAACCCATGGCCAGTCCACCAATAATCCCGTGCTCTCCGAACTTCTCGGGGCTAATAAACTGTGGATCAACACCGCTGAAGCGGAAAATTTGGGGATCAGCGACGGAGACATGGTTGAAGTATCCAACGGCGACGCGGTCGGCACGATTGAAGCCCGGGTCACCGACTTTATCCACCCGGAAGCGGTCTTCATGCTCCACGGTTTCGGCAAGGATATTCCAGTCCTGACCAGAGCTTACGGCAAGGGACTTGCCGACGAGGTCTTCATGAAAGGCAAACTGACCGAGTGGGATAAGGCCGGCGGAGGACTTTGTCTGGCTGAAAGTTTCGTGACCGTTACCGCGGCGGCATAGGAGATAAAAAAATGAGTAAATATTTCGTCACCCAGGATGTTGAACAATGCATCGGCTGCAGGGCCTGTGAAGTCCACTGCAAAACCAAGAACAACTCAGGCGAAGGCGCCTTCTACTGCAAGATGATCCAGGTCGGCCCGAAGATGAAAAACAACCTTCCGGTACTTGATTTTGTCTATATGGCCTGTTTTCACTGTGAAAAACCATGGTGTGTTGACGCCTGCCCCACCGGGGCCATGCAGCGACGTGAAAAAGACGGCATTGTTTTTGTTGAGGAATCTCTTTGTGTGGGATGTAAGGCCTGCATGACCGCCTGCCCCTGGGGTGTTCCCCAGTGGGACACCAATACCGGCAAGGTCGGCAAGTGCAACCTCTGCATGGACCGGATCGACCAGGGCCTTGAACCGGCCTGTGTCTCCAAATGTACCACCGGCTGTCTCAGTTTCGGTACCCCGGATCAGGCCTCGGATGAAAAACGGCTGCAGTTTGCCGAACGGCTCCTCCAGAACAAAGGATAAGCAGGCATGGCTAGCCAGACCATCCCCCAGGAATACCTCGCCATCCTGATCCTGATTATCTTCGGGATCCTGTTTGGTGTTGTCACCCTGTTTGTCGGCCGTTTTTTCAGGATAAGCCGACCGTACCATGAAAAGCTGGTCGCCTACGAGTCCGGTAATGAGCCCACCGAGGCTCCGCGCATGCGGTTTTCGGTCAAATTTTACCTGATAGCCATCCTCTTTGTCGTCTTTGATGTGGAGGCAATATATCTCTACCCCTGGGCGGTTGTCTATGACCAGCTCGGCCTGTTTGCCCTGGTGGAGATGATCATTTTCATCGGTCTGCTGCTGGTCGGCTACATCTATGCCTGGAAAAAGGAGATCCTGCAATGGGAGAAATGAAAACAAAACCACCGGGCCTGGTTGAAATCGAGGACGGGGTCAGAATGATCCCCGGAGCAGGCGCCCTGCTCGGGCCGCTCAACAAGCTGGTCAACTGGGGCCGGGCCGGCTCCATCTGGCCGGTCACCTTTGGTCTGGCCTGCTGCGCCATCGAAATGATGGATGCCGGTGCCTCCACCAATGACCTGGACCGATTCGGGATTATCTTCCGGGCCAGCCCCCGCCAGGCCGACTGTATGGTTGTTGCCGGAACCCTGAGCAAAAAAATGGCGCCGGTCCTGCGCCGGGTCTATGACCAGATGCCCGAACCCCGTTACGTGCTGGCCATGGGCAGTTGTGCCTGCAGCGGCGGCGTGTTCGATACCTACTCGGTTGTCCAGGGCGTGGATTCCATCATCCCGGTTGATGTCTATGTCCCGGGCTGTCCGCCTCGGCCGGAAGCACTCCTGCAGGGCTTTATCAAATTACAGGAAAAAATACTGGAGGAACAGTTCAGATGGAGTCGATGGAGATAGCAGGGCGTCTTCAGGCCCAGTTCCCGGACCAGGTTCTCGATGTCCGTTCCTTTCACGGCCAGGTCGGCGTCATTATCCAGCGGGAACAGGTAATCGACATGCTGCACTGGCTGCGGGATACCCCTGGAATTCAGATGAACCACCTGATGGATCTGTGCGGGGTGGATAATGCAAAGAGAAACGACGACTCTCTGCAGCGCTTTGAAGTCGTCTATAATCTGTACTCCGTGCAGAATCGTCACAGCCTCAGGATTCGGGCCCAGGTCCCGGAGGAAGACCCCTGTCTTGATTCCATTACCTCGCTCTGGTCCGGAGCCGACTGGCACGAACGGGAATGCTTCGACCTGATGGGCATTGCCTTTACCGGTCACGAAAACCTGCAGCGTATCCTGCTGCCCGATGACTGGCAGGGACATCCCCTGCGCAAGGAATATCCCTTAAAAGGCAGGCAGGAATGGTCGGGGATGGAGGATTTACTGCATAAGGTGGAAAAACTGCAGGAGTTTTCCTTCAGCGGAACCGAAAATCAGGCACCGGGTTCCCCATCATCTCAAATCCGAGAAAACAAAAAAACATGACACGTCCTGTGACCAAAACCCTGGAGATTCCGGTCGCCGACGGGGAACGGAACCCGTATTCCCTGAAGATGGGGCCCCAGCATCCGGCAACCCACGGTGTGCTGCGGGTTGACCTGGAGCTTGATGGTGAAACCATCCTCAAGTGTACCCCCCATGTGGGCTACCTGCACCGCGGCTTTGATAAAATTGCCGAAAACCGCACCTATGCCCAGACCCTGATCCTCACCGACCGGTTGGACTACATCGGGGCCATGGCCAACAATGTCGGCTATTGCGTGGCAGTGGAACAGCTCCTGGGTATTTCCGTTCCCATGCGGGCCAAATACATCCGGACCATGGTCTGCGAGATGTCGCGCATCTGCTCGCACCTGCTCTGGCTTGCCACCCATGCCCTGGATATCGGGGCGATGACGGTCTTTCTCTACTGTTTCCGGGAGCGGGAAATCCTGCTCGATCTCTTTGAAGAGCTGTGTGGAGCCCGGCTCACCTTCTCCTATCCCCGTATCGGCGGAGTCCGCCAGGATGTGACCGGAACTTTTATTGATGGGCTACAGCGTTTTATTCACCTGTTCCCCGGCCGGATTGAAGAGTATGAAACCCTGATCGACACCAACCGGATCTGGCTCAAACGTACGGTCGGCGTGGGAAAGCTTACCGGGGACCAGGCCCTGGCCCTCGGGCTCACCGGCCCATGTCTGCGCGGATCAGGGGTTGATTACGATATCCGCAGACATCGGCCCTACGACGCCTACGACCAGATGGATTTTGAAGTACCCCTGGGTAGTGACGGTGACATCTATGCCCGCTATCGATGCCGGATGGAAGAACTCAGGCAATCCGTCCATATCCTCCAGCAGTGCGTCGATATGCTGCCGCCCGGTCCCGTTCTGGACAGGGATGCACCGGACCTGCTGATGCCCCTGCAGAATAAAAAAAGAGTAGAAGCCGACTCCACCAGCTACGGAACCGGCATCATCAAATTCATGGAAGAACAGGGGATATATCCAGCCGGTGATATCTATGTTTCCACTGAAGCACCCAAAGGGGAACTGGGATTTTATTTTATCAGCGACGGCAGCGCCAG
>CAZPXI010000099.1:6043-8808 GCA_964590715.1 uncultured Desulfobulbus sp. | reverse complement strand
CTGGTCGCTTCACCGGCCAAGGGGCAGGATGTTGAACTGCAGGCAACTGCTATCAAGGTACTCGGTTGGGCCGAACCGGCGACCTATCCTCTGCAGAAAAAACGGCACAGTTTCGAGTTTCTTCGCTCAATCACCCATCTCAGACCACGGACCAATGCCCTGGCCGCTGTTGCCCGGGTTCGAAGTGCCCTCAACTTCGGGATTCATGATTTTTTTAACCAGCGCGGTTTTTATCAGGTCCATACCCCGATTATTACCACCTCCGACTGCGAAGGCGCAGGCGAGATGTTTACCGTGACTGCGCTTGAACCGGAGCAGCTTAAAAAAGAAACACCGTACGACAAGGATTTTTTCGGCCGCCGAGCCGGTCTGACCGTCAGCGGTCAGTTGCAGGCTGAGGTCTATGCCCTGGCTTTGGGCCGGGTCTACACCTTCGGCCCCACATTCCGGGCCGAGAATTCCAACACCAGCCGCCATCTGGCTGAGTTCTGGATGCTTGAGCCGGAGATGGCCTTTTGTGATCTGCAATGCAATATGGAACTGGCCCAGACCCTGATTCGTGATCTGGTCGGCCGGGTTCTTGTGCAGTGCGAAGATGATCTAATCCTGTTTGATCGGTTTGTGGCCAAAGGATTGATCAAAAAACTTGAAACAGTCCGTGACGCCGACTTTGTCCACATGACCTATACCGAGGCCATTGAAAACCTGCAGGCTGCGGCAGGAAAAAAAGCATTCAAGTTTCCTGTTGCCTGGGGTGTTGATATGCAGGCGGAGCACGAGCGCTTTCTCTGTGAAGAAGTTGCTGAGAAACCGGTTATTGTGACCAACTACCCAAGGGAAATCAAGCCGTTTTACATGCGTCTTGATGAGGGCGGGAAAACCGTGGCAGCCATGGATGTGCTGGTGCCCGGGATCGGTGAGCTGGTCGGCGGTTCCCAGCGTGAAGAACGCTATGATGTCCTGCTGGCCGGGATGAAGGCAGCAGGACTTGACGTGGACGAATACGGCTGGTACCTGGATCTGCGGCGATATGGTTCCGTGCCCCATTCCGGATTCGGGCTCGGCTTTGAACGGCTGGTGCAGTTTGTCACCGGGATGAGCAACATCCGGGACGTGATCGCCTTTCCCCGAACCCCGGGCTCAGCTCCCTGCTAAACCCGGAACCCGAAACCCCAAACTTAAAGACGGAGGATTTCATCGCTGTTGTCGGAAATAAAGCCGGGCTCAAGACCCGGCAGCTTAAGAATCTTGAACGCTTAAGCCGAAAAACCATTGCTCCGGATGAGGTCATCAGCCGGGAGCTGGCCCGGAGTCTGGCTGCCCTGTCTACCGAGTTGAACCGTCAACTGGGCCTGCTCATCCATCGCTCCGGCAAGGTGGAAACCGTTATCGTCGGTGACTTCAACCGGATCGTTATCCCGGCCCTGACCAATATCCGCACCGCCGGGGGACGATTGCGCGGCCTGCGCTGTGTTCACACCGTGCTTTCCGGTGCAAAGGTGAGTGAAGAGGATATCATGGATATGGCCTGCCTGCGGCTGGACCTGATCTCGGTGCTTACCCTCAGCGACGGCCTGCCTGATGGGCTGCATACCGCCCATCTGCTGCCCGGCGACAGGGACGGCCATGCCTGGGCCGAGCTTGCACCTGTCCATCCCGCCCGGCAACAGCAGTCCTGTATCGAGTTGATCGAGGCCATTGAAGCGGAGTTTGTTCGTTTGCGCCCGGTGCGGGATGTGGACAAGGGCCGGGATCGGGCCCTGCTGGTTTCCGTGACCACCGGCAGCCGGACCATGGCTGAAGAATCCCTGGTCGAGCTTTCTGAACTGGCCAGATCAGCCGGGGTGCAGGTCCTGGACCGGGTCATCCAGCGACGGAAAAAGATTCATCCCCGTTTCATTCTCGGTCGCGGCAAACTGATGGAGATTATGTTGATGAGTCTCCGTCTCGGTGCCAATCTGCTGCTCTTTGATCAGGATCTCAGCCCCTCCCAGGTTCGCTCGGTCACCGACCATACCGATCTCCGGGTTATAGACCGGACCCAGTTGATTCTCGATATCTTTGCACGACGGGCAAAATCCAGGGAAGGAAAGCTGCAGATTGAGATGGCCCAGCTGAAATACATGCTGCCCATGCTCTCCACCCGTGATGATGCCCTGTCCAGGTTGACTGGTGGGATCGGGGCCAGGGGACCGGGAGAAACCCGGCTTGAGATCGACCGCAGGCGGATCAATGATCGAATTGCCCGTCTGGGCAAAGAGCTGAAATCCGTGGGGCGGCAGCGTTTTCATCGCAGGAGCAGGCGTCGCAAACGCGATGTGCCGGTGATCTCACTGGTCGGCTACACCAATGCCGGTAAATCCACCCTGCTCAATACCCTGACCGCCAGTGATATACAGGCCGAAGATCTCTTGTTTGCCACTCTGGACCCGACCAGCCGCAGGCTGCGTTTTCCCCAGGATATGGAGGTTATTGTAACCGATACCGTTGGTTTTATCCGCAATCTGCCGGCTGAACTGTTAAAGGCCTTTGCCTCAACCCTTGAAGAACTGCAGGAAGCGGATCTGCTCCTGCATGTGATCGACGTGTCAAATCCGGCCTGGCGTCAGCAGGTGGAGGTGGTCGAGGGTCTGCTGCGGGAGCTGGAACTTGAAAATATCCCCTGTCTCAAGGTATTGAATAAGGTAGACCTTGTCCTGGAGAGGGGAGGGGGGCTGCCGGCTGGTGAAGACGGCATCAGGGTCAGTGCGATAGATGCAGCGACT
>CAZPXI010000099.1:0-5943 GCA_964590715.1 uncultured Desulfobulbus sp. | reverse complement strand
GAACCCGATCCCCTCGCGGGAGATGTTGTGAATATGAATGACCCCGCCGCCGACTTTTCCAGGGGTGGTGATGGAGTAAGTGCCCGGCAGGCTGGTCTCTTTGCGGTAGAAATCACGGAAGTCCAGGTGCAGGGTGAACACTTCACCGCAGCGGCAGCGGACCCTGAGCGTATTTTTTTTATTGCGGTAGGGTTCGGCGGATATGGTTTTGGCCTTGTTGCAAGCCGGACAGATAATGGTCGCCGTGTTATCGCCGCAGACAAAGGCTCTGGCTTCAGCCATGATAATCAATCATAAACGATGCAGGTGTACCGCTCCAGGACGGCTTCGGTTTCAGCATCCAAGTCGGCTGCCACTTCATGAATCGGATATTCGTGACCACAGCCGGTGCAGCGGAGTTTGACCTCACGGCAACGGCGGGCCACTTCCAGTTTTTGTTCACATTTCCTGCACTTCATTGAAGTTACCCTATAAGCTGTGTTCTGGTGAAAACAGCCTTGAGCGGGTAGCCATGTTCAGCCAGGGTTTCTGCGCCGCCTTCCTCCCGGTCCACCACCGTTGCAACCAGACCGACTTTGAACCCTTCATTCTCCACCCGTTCAATCACCTGGATCAAGGTCCCGCCGGTGGTGACAACGTCTTCAACCAGCGCAACCCGGCAACCGGGTTCCAGGTTGGCCTTGCCCTCAAGGAAGTTGCCGGTTCCGTGTCCTTTGGCCTCTTTACGGACAATAAAGGCGGGAACCGGTTCTTTTTCCAGGTAGCTGACCAGAGAAACAGCCGTCACCAGAGGGTCTGCGCCCAGGGTCATGCCGCCGACTGCGGAAATGGGGTCTGTTTCGTTTTTAATCAGTTCATAGAGCAGACGACCGCAGAGATATCCGCCTTCGGCATCAAGAGTCGTCTGTTTGCCGTCAATATAAAAGTCAGATGTCTTACCCGAAGTGAGGGTAAATGTTCCCTCTCTGTATGATTTTTCAAGAAGCAGTTCTTTGAGTCGTTGTCGTTCATCCATTATGATTTTTCCTGTTGGTACAGGGAGGTACATGTATTTTTTCTTTGTGCATAGGGTTGCGGTTTGACAACCCGTGCGTGTCGAAGATGACAGCAAATTTTTATGCACACATTTCTTTAAAAGATACCTGTTTTTCACCCTTATGAAAAGAGATTATTTCAGGAATCGGCCATAAAAGATTCCAGCAACACTGCGGTCGTATGTACCGGTCTACTGCATGCAACAGGGGAGATCATGGTTTATTAGTTTTCATCTCCTGCAACATGGATTAAACACCCCGGGATTACGGCGGAATGTCTGGGTTTACATCCGCTTCGCCCGAAGGTTCCGACTCTTGGAAGATGGGTGTTTTTCGGGTATTCATTCGTCTCAGGTTATGCTATTCTAAAAAAAGTACATTCGTGATAGATTATTTTCGATCTTTGCAGGAGGCGCATTCATGTGTGGTATAGTCGGCTATATAGGAAATAGAAGGGTTGTCCCTATTATCATTGAAGGTTTACGGCGTCTGGAATACCGCGGTTATGATTCCGCCGGCCTTGTCTATCACCATGAAGGCAAACTGGTCAAATTTCGTGCGCCCGGCAAGTTGATCCATCTGGAAAAGGCGGTGGACGATGTTATCGGTGTTGCCAGTCGTGTCGGCATTGGCCATACCAGATGGGCCACCCATGGTGCGCCCACCGAGGATAACGCCCATCCGCACAGTGACTGTACCGGTGAACTGGTTCTGGTCCAGAACGGTATTATTGAAAACTACAGTTCTCTTAAAACGGAACTGCTGAAAAACGGACATGTATTCACCTCGGAAACCGATACCGAGGTTCTGGCCCACCTGATTGAAGAATACCTTGAAGATGATCTGGTTTCCGCCGTCCGTTCAGCTTTGGCCAGGGTGGAAGGGTCCTATGCCATAGCAGTGATGTGGGCAAAAGATCCGGAAACACTGGTTGCGGTCCGCAAGCAGTGTCCGCTGGTAATCGGGGTGGATGATGAAGCCTGTTATATTGCCTCCGACATTCCCGCCCTGCTGCCCTATACCCGAAAGGTGATCTTTCTTGAAGACCAGGAAATGGCGGTATTGAAAAAGGGGACCTACACCATCACCGACCTGGAGGACGGGCAGATCCTCGACAAGGAAGTGACGACCATTGACTGGAATCCGGCCATGGCTGAAAAGGGCGGCTTCAGACATTTCATGCTCAAAGAAATTTTTGAGCAGCCCCAGGCCATACTCAACACTATCAGCGGTCGAATTATTCCCGATACCGGCGAGATCGATCTGCCTGAGATCGGACTCGATGCCGAAACCCTGGGCAATATTGACCGCATTGCCCTGGTTGCCTGCGGCACCTCCTGGCATGCCGCCATGGTCGCTAAGTATTGGATCGAAAAATGGGTCGGCATTCCGGTTGAAGTGGACATCGCCTCTGAGTTCCGCTATCGCAAGCTGCTGGTCTCGGAGCGGGTGTTGACCATTGCCATCTCCCAGTCCGGTGAGACCGCCGACACCCTGGCCGGTATCCGGCTGGCGGCGGAACTCGGGTCCAAGGTGCTGACCATCTGTAATGTGGTGGGCTCGACCATGACCCGGGAAGCGGACGGGGTTATCTATACCCATGCCGGGCCCGAGATCGGGGTGGCTTCTACCAAGGCCTTTACCTGCCAGTTAGCCGCTCTGTTCCTGTTGACTCTCTATCTTGGCCAGGTGCGAAAGACATTGACCCGAGAACAGCTCAAAGAGATGGGCAACGCACTTATTCATGCAACAGCGGTCATAGAAGAACAGTTGCCGACTCTGCAGGAGAATATTCGGACCTTGATTGAAGATTATTACGATGCCCGGGATTTTCTCTTTGTCGGCCGTGGTCTCAACTTTCCCATTGCCCTGGAGGGCGCACTCAAGCTCAAGGAAATTTCGTATATCCATGCCGAAGGCTATGCCGCCGGTGAGCTCAAACACGGGCCCATCGCCCTGATTGACAAAGACATGCCGGTTCTGGCCCTGGTGCCCAAAGACTCGGTGTACCAGAAGACGGTTTCCAATGTCGAGGAAATCAAGGCCCGTCAGGGGCGCCTGCTGCTGATCGGCACCGAGGGCGATGAACATCTCTCCTCTTTAACCAAGGATGTCCTCTATCTACCTGAGGTGCATGAAGAATTGAACCCTCTGCTGTACACGATCCCGGCCCAGTTGCTCTCCTATGAGATTGCCAACCGCCGGGGCTGTGATGTGGATCAACCCCGTAATCTGGCCAAGAGCGTCACCGTAGAATAGAATCCTGATGGGACACAGTAGAGGGCGAATACAAAAAAAGGTTCGGATCGGTCTTGAGCAGTGCATAGCCGAGCCGCCGGAGTTTTTGATCGGACAGCGGCTGGGTCTGCTCTGCAACCAGGCGTCCACCGATCACAGGTTTTGCCATAGCCGTGACCTGCTGTTGCAGTGCTTTCCCGGCCGGCTGCGCTGCCTGTTTTCTCCTCAGCATGGTTTTTTCAGTGCCAAGCAGGATAATATGATTGAATCGGACCACAGTGTCGATACAGTCAGCGGGTTGCCGGTTTTTTCACTTTACGGCGAGACCAGAAAACCGTATCCCTCGAT
This sequence comes from uncultured Desulfobulbus sp., assembly GCA_964590715.1. GTDB lineage: Bacteria > Desulfobacterota > Desulfobulbia > Desulfobulbales > Desulfobulbaceae > DRLX01. The sequence continues at coordinate 2,323 of CAZPXI010000099.1, read as the reverse complement.
GTTTGCAGACATTGATGTGCTGCTGATTGATCTTGTTGATGTCGGCACCCGGGTGTACACCTTTATATGGACGGTTGTTCACTGCCTGCAGACTGCATCTGAAACCGGAACCCGGGTGGTGATTCTTGACCGGCCTAATCCTCTCGGCGGCGCGGTGGAGGGAAACCTGCTCAAAGAGGACTGTTCTTCCTTTGTCGGCCTCTGGTCCATCCCCATGCGGCATGGGTTGACGGTGGGTGAAATGGCCCTGTTCTGCAACCGGGAGATGGAGATCGGTGCTGATGTTGAAGTCGTCCCGGTCCAGGGCTGGCAGCGGAATATGCTTTTTCCGGAAACGGGCTTCCCCTGGGTCTTTCCTTCGCCCAACATGCCCGCTTTTTCGAGCGCTCTGGTGTACCCCGGGCAGGTTCTCTGGGAGGGAACAAATATTTCCGAGGGCCGGGGAACAACTCTGCCCTTTGAACTCTTTGGCGCCCCTTTTCTTGATTTTGACGAAGTTTTACAGAAAATTGAAACAACAGATCTGCCCGGTTGTATATTGCGGCCGCTGGTTTTTGAGCCCACCTCGGGCAAGTGGGCAGGTAAGTCCTGCCGGGGCTTTCAGCTGCATGTGACCGATGCCGAACTCTTTAAACCCTATCGGACCGGTCTGGCCCTGCTGCAGGCTCTACTGTTGCTCTACCCTGAAGAATTTTCCTATAAAAATCCGCCCTACGAGTATGAGTTTAAACGGCTGCCCATGGATCTGATTGTTGGTGATCAGGCCCTGCGCAGGGGACTTGAGCAGGGGGTTGAAATTGTCCAACTTGAACATTGCTGGCAGGATGATCTCTGCCGGTATCTGGATAGAATCAAACCTGTTTTACTTTACGAGTAGCGGAAAATGGACTATGATCGGCCAGTCCGGCCAAAGCAATAACAGCAGGTATCCAAAGCACTGCGGCAGAAAAGCAGGCAGCCAAAAGACAGCAAAAGAAAAAATGCGTGGGGAGTAAGAACATTGACACAATCATATACCCTGCATGAACTGGCCCGGATTGTTTCGGGCAGGCTTATCGGCGACGGCAATACTCCAATAACCGGTTTCAACTCCATTGAGCGGGCAGGTGTCGGCGAGTTGACCTTTATAACCAACAATAAACTTGCAGGTGTGCTGGCTGACAGCCGTGCAAGCGGCTGTATTGTTCCACGCGAGATCGAAGAACTCTCCATGCCGCAGATCGTTGTTGATGATCCGGATCTTGCCGCGGCCATTGTCCATAATTTTTTGCTGAATCGTCCGTTTGTTGCAGCCGGAATTCACCCGCGTGCGGTTATCGGCAAAGATTGTACGATACCGACTGAGGTCACCATCGGTCCCCTGGTCTGCCTGGGTGATCGGGTCCGGATAGGTGAGCGGGTTACCCTGCATCCCGGGGTGGTCATTGGTGATGATGTGGAAATCGGCGAGGATTGTGTGCTTCATGCGAGTGCGGTTGTCGCCCATGGCTGCAGTCTCGGCCATCGTGTTGTTCTGCATCACGGGGCGGTGATAGGCAGCGACGGCTTTGGTTTTGCCACCGACCGGAGTACCGGTTGCCATGTCTCCAAGCCCCAGGTGGGAACGGTTCGCCTGGATGATGATGTCCAGATCGGGGCAAATTCCTGTGTCGACCGGGCCGCGTTCGGCACGACCCGGATCAGGGCCGGTGCCCGTATCGACAATCAGGTCATGATCGGCCATAACGTCGAGGTCGGAGAGAATTCCATCCTGGTGGCCCAGGCCGGAATTGCCGGCAGTACGATTCTTGGCCGAAACGTGGTTCTTGGTGCCCGGGCAGGCGTTTCCGGCCACCTTCATATTGATGACGGCGTTATGGTTGCCGCCATGGGCGGAGTCCACAACAATCAGCCTGAAGGCGCCGTGATCGGTGGTGTTCCGGCAATTGACGTCAAGACCTGGGGCAGGGCGGCTGCCGCCTATAAGCGCCTTCCGGAAATGGTTAAAGAAATTCGCAGGTTGCGCCGTGAACTCGATAGCCTGAAGCCGCAACTTCAGGAAGAAGATAAGAAAAATAAGGAATAAAAATAATGGATGTTGAAAAAAAATACGAACCACCGATTGATATCCGCGGCATACTGGAACTGCTGCCGCACCGGTATCCTTTTATCCTGGTTGACCGGGTGCTTGAAATAGATAAGGGTAAGAGCATTGTCGGTTTAAAAAATGTTTCCATGGGTGAGCCGTTTTTTCAGGGCCATTTTCCCGGAGAGCCGGTTATGCCCGGTGTTCTGATTCTCGAAGGAATGGCCCAGGTCGGCGGCCTGCTGGCCTATCTGTCGG